>JBCDFA010000013.1:0-54925 GCA_039178835.1 Chloroflexota bacterium | reverse complement strand
TGGTTTTCGAAGCGGGTAGTGAATTGGTTTCTCTTCCCAATTGTTGTACGTCGGTTTATCTACAAAGGTATGCGGACGAAAAAGCAAGCGTTTGCCTTAGAACGGAAGAACGATGATTTGTATTAATCGTGTGAGAAAATCGACTCTGACACACGAGCGTGGTTTCGACTATCTTCTGTCATCTGAGCGCAGTGGTTGTAAACAATTGTTAAAGCAAATATTATGTAATTCTGATCCCATTAATCATTTCTGGAGGATAGTAGCAAAATACATTTGCATTGGTTTAGACTACCACCGATTGCCATTTACCGGAGTGGAAACGCCAGAAGGCGAGCGCTGCCTGAACCGCAAAATCAACTGCCATCGCGATCCATACGCCGGTCAGTCCCAGTCCGAGATAGAGCAGCAACATTACGAGTGGCAGGCGTATCCCCCATACACTGATGATCTTGGTATACAGCGGCCAGCGCGTATCACCGGCACCACGCAATGCCCCCGAGAGAATAAAATTAACGGCCAGGAATGGCTGCACCATTCCAGCGATAAACATTGCCACGGCACCAGTCTGCGCCACTGCAGGATCAGCAACAAAGAGGCTCAACAACTGTTGTGGGAAGATCATCATGATGGCGCCGAGCACGGTCATCATAATGCCGCCCTGAAGCAGCGCCTCATACGCGCTTGCCCGCCCCTCTCGTGGGTCTTGTGCGCCGAGCGACTGACCAACGAGGGTCGAAGCGGCCACTGCATAGCCCATCCCTGGAAGAAAGGAGAGTGACTCGATATGAATAACGACGTTGTGTGCTGCATACGCAGTCGTGCTGATCCCGGTCACAAAGCGTACAAAAACAAGCAATGCTCCCTGGAACACCAGTTGCTCGCCACCGCTTGGCGCACCAATTTTGACGATCCGCCGCAAAATACCCCAATCGGGTCGTATGTTGAGCGAGAGTTTGAATCCTGATTGTCCGCGCATCAGAAGTCCCACAAGAAAGAGCCCACCACCACCACGCGCAATCGCCGAGCCGATAGCTGCACCAGCAACACCGAGAATTGGTGCACCAAGATTACCATTGACAAGCAGCACAGACAACACAATGTTAGTGGCATTGACACCAAGCATTACAAATAGCGGTGTGCGTGTGTCACCCATTCCGCGCAGCGCCGCAGTCCCAATAAAGAGCAGTGCTGCTGGGATAAATCCAATGGCAACAATGTTGAGAAAGGTCACGCCAAGGGGAACAACATTGTCTGCTGCACCGAGTGCCTGCATGGCAAATGGTGCGAGAAAAAGACCAAACAGAGTGGCAAACAAGCCCATCAGTAGACCGATAATCAACGACTGACGTAGGACCCTATTAGCCTGAGCGATATCACCAGCCCCTTTGGCACGTGCAATAAGAGCCGTACTGCCAATACTCGTGGCCATGAAAAATACAGTGACGAGCCAGACCATCTGGTTTGCAAGGCCAACACCAGCCAGTGCTGCCTCACTGGTGTACCCCAGCTGGGCCATTGCTACCACAGTGAGATGCCCAACTAAAAATATGTCGGTAATACCAACCAGTGTATTAAGCACCTGCTCGGCGACGGCAGGCAGTGCTAAACGGAACACACGGCGACGGCGTTGTTTAGGGCTCATCGTGGCCGGAATGGCTGATGATGTTGTTGCCATGAATGAATTTCTCTATGTCGTATCTAGACTAGTATTTGAAACCAGCAATCAGTGTAACGCACCCACGATGGTTCTGTCTACCGCCATGAGATCAGGTATGGGACGGACTGAAGGCTGAGATTTTGGTACGTTTTTTCTGGGGTATGTGAGATGATTAAGTTGGGACGACATCGGGTGATAGTGTTGATGGTTCGTATAACACTCCCCGTTTCTGATACTCTTGAAAGAGTTGTCCCCATGCTGTGTGATAGAGCCAGCTCTCGAATATTCGACGTTCCCTTGAGGTCCAGCGGTAGTAGTTATCGAATAGAGATAGTGCTTTCTGCATAGCTATGTTGTTTTTACGACCGATCTGTTGTTTGAGATGTGCCTTATCAGTAATGTCGCCAACGAGTGTGATGTGTTTATCGTCTCCAACGCCCAGCCCTTGTTCGCACGCCATGCGAATGTATGGCACATCCTGTGGTGATTCAGCACCCCACACCATTGCAGCGATGACATATGGTGCAATCAGATCGGTCGAGGCCAACAGAATATTTTTTATTTCGACAGTATCTGTCGCCTGAATACTGGTTCCATCAAGAACAGTAAGGATGTTGGTACATTGTGCTCGTTGTTCGTGCATGTAGTCGATCAATTGAGTGTCATTGTCGCGGGACATCCAAAGGCGAGATCGTCGTGACCGAGTGGTATACGGTCGTAAGCTTAGTGGGTGCATCTGCACCAGGTTGGTAGGAACTCTGAGACCGTGATGCCATTCGGTATCGTTGAAGAAGTCTCCATCGTGTTCGGTAATTTGGTAGGTGTTCAGAATAGGACGATACCCATCCAGATCATCGCCACGAAATATCCTGAGTTGTGCTCTTGGGTGATGTGGAGCAAACAATTGATGATGATTGTGTTGCTGGAGAAGTGCCGCAACACTCTCAAGTTGCCAAGGTGGTGTGTTGGTACCAGGAAAAGGAAAATGTCGTTGTTTGGCTATGTTCAGAACGGTACTTCCGCGAGAATTAAAGGCGTGTTGTATTCCTACGAGCTGCAACAAACGTGCATAATCGGCATAGACTGTTGCAGGGGTTGTACGAACAATTGCAACACGTGTGCAAGTTGTCATAGATGGATGTCCTCAGCTTTGCCTTGTTCGCTATGTCATTCTCGTTGATGGCTTTTCGCAAGTATAGCGAAATGTGCGTATCCGTCAAGGCAATGTATAATACACATCACATCTTTATATGACATCTATTAGGGGGAGGTACCATGCGGTATATCATCGGCGTTGATTTGGGTGGAACACAACTACGGGCTGGCATGATCGACGAATCTGGCGTGATCGTGGCAGAGGAGCGTATCCAGACTCATGCCCATGATGGCCCCGAGGCAGTGATCGATAAAATCGTTGAGTGTGTGACGAAAGTACGCACGACATTGCCGTCAAATGATGAGCTACTTGGTGTTGGCATTGGTGCCCCTGGCCCTCTTAACCCTTTTGAAGGCATTGTGTACATGATGCCGAATCTCCCTGGTTGGCAACATCTCCCTCTACGACATGTGTTAGAACAACGTATTGGATTACCGATTGAATTGGGGAAGGACACAAATGCTGCTGTGTTGGGCGAGTGGCTTTTTGGGGCAGGTAAAGGTACGCGCAACCTGATTTACGTCACCATCAGCACGGGCATAGGTGGAGGTGTTATCAGTGATAGTCGGTTGCTGCTTGGGCACCGTGGTATTGCCACTGAAGTTGGCTTTCACATTGTCGATCCGCATGCGCTCACCTATTGGGAGGATGTTGCATCGGGTACGGCACTTGCAGTTGCCGCCTCTGAAGCGATGACGGCGGAATCACGGAGTCTGTTGCACGAACTGGCGACTCCCGAAACAGTCACGGCAGCCCATGTGTCACAGGCTGCCGCTACAGGCGATCCGCTGGCGTTGCGTTTGCTTGACCACGAAGGTGAACTGATCGGTATGGGGCTTGTGAGCATATTGCACCTCTATGGTCCTGAGTTAGTTCTGCTTGGTGGCGGTGTGGTGGTGCACAATCCCCAATTGATTGTCCGTGCAAAACAAGTCATTAATGAGCGTGCGTTGCCTGTCTACCGCGATATCCCCATACAACTGGCCGCACTGGGAGATCGGGCTGGTCTGGTTGGCGCAGCGGCCTTGTTACTCTATGCTCGTGGGTTGGTTTCATCATAGCCTAAGTCTGCTCACGCAGCAGGCTTCGCAACACATCTGGCGTATCTGTGATGATACCATCTACTTTCAGCTTGATCATGCGTTGCATTATGGCAGGTTCGTTGACCGTCCAGACATTCACTTTGTATCCACGTTGCTGCGCCTGTGGCACTAATACCCGTAGCAAAGGGAGTTCATGTGCAGGGTGCCAGGCGATTGCGCGCATGCGTTTGAGCATCGGAAATGGCCAACCTTCCTGAAGCCGTATGTCTGGTCGATATGTGCGTGTTCCGACCAGATAAGCACGTGGCAGATGCGGCGCTATATTGGCTATCTCCATGAGTGCATCAGCCCAGAACGATGAGATAAGCACCAACTCTTCAACTTTTTCGGAGCGGATGATCTGGACAGCGGCAGCACCCATGCCCGTTCCCTTTAGCTCAATATTCAACTGGATGTTGTGCTCACGGGCAAATGCACACACCTCTGCCAACGTTGGGATACGTGCACCATTGATATCTAACATACGAAGTTCGTCAAACTGATAATCCTTGATCAACTGTTGTCGGCCATTCCACCGCTCAGTGGTTGTGTCGTGAAAGACCACCAGAACGGCGTCAACACTGCGCTGTACATCCAGTTCGATCATGTCAGCTTTTTGTTGAGCAGCAAGCTCAAAAGCCGGCATGGTATTTTCTGGTGCATAGGCAGAAGCACCACGATGGGCAATCACAAGGGTCATTGTTAGCTCTCTTCCAGGTATGTTCTTCAAGACATAGCAAACCCCCCTCCTGTTAAAGAAGGGGGGGTAAGAGTTTACATACAAGTGTTTTAGCTGAGTACACTAGCCATCTCTTCTTGCACAGCGACTGGCGTTCCTGACTGTAGTGCTTCAGTCGAGAGCATCGGATCTAACAATTTCTGAAGGGCCATAACATGGGCACATGTTTGCCACATACGGAAGAATTCACAATCACAGGTCCAGTTGCCGTCGGCCAGTGTAATAATATGATCGTTGTTGCTGCCACGGAAGCGGGCGTGCAACTCCTCGATAACGATTCGCTCTGGCTCATACGCATACTGTCGTGCCTTCTCAATCTTGCCGATCAAGCTGGAATAGACAGGGTGGTTATCAGGGCTTGAACCATTATTTCCTTCCCGAAGTGCTACGGGGAGCATTGGATAGAGAATCTTCTGAAGCGCCATAATGTGGGCACAAGTGCCCCATGTATCAAAAGTGCGACAGTCGCATGTCCAGTGACCTTCCGCCAAAGTAATGATATGATCATTATTGCTGCCGTGGAAACGAGCGCGCAACTCTTCGATAACGATCCGCTCTGGCTCATACGCATACTGTCGTGCTTTTTCAATTTTGCCAATCAGATCCGAGTGCATAAGCGCCTCCTTGTGTGGTGGTGGACAGAAGCAAAAACGAGATGATAGTGATGTGTCCAACCGGCCAATTACAACATTACAAAGTTTGATTTGCCCTCATTGATGAACTTCATTCCGACCGTTTTATACCCTCTTAAAAATCAGAGGCGGCATCAGGATCATGTCGTCCTGTGCCGCCACTCATTCAGTATATTCGATTGATGTTTGTTTGCTCATAGCGCTGCGCCTTTACTTTGCACAGATGAAGGCAACTACTGAATTTATCACTAAATTGTAACAATCATTATAGCCTACCGAGAGCGTCGGGTCAAGCCATGTAAGATGTTCTTTAATGATCTTTCATTTGCCTTTGTAAAGCAATAAAAGACCTCTTTATTGGAGGGTGAAGAGAAATTCCTCATTGATTGTTAATTTCTTCATAATCAAAAATGGCAAGGGCCTCCACATGTGGTGTATGCGGAAACATATCGTATCCTCGGAACAATGTCATGCGATACTGGCCGGTTCCACCACGAGCACTTTGGAGCATTCGTGCGTCTTCCAGCAGTGTAAGCGGATTACACGACACATAGATAATGCGTTGTGGCCGCAGGCGCAACAGTTCTGTGCATACGTCCGGTCCAAGTCCTACTCGTGGTGGGTCCATAATGGCCAGATCGAAGTCACCTATGAACTGTTTTTGTAGGAAAGGATACACATCTGACTCCACTGCCGTCATATTGCTCACACCATTGGCTGAAATATTCATCTGTGCCAGTTGTACACTCTCCGCGACCGACTCAACGCAGGTGACATGCTCGACATAGTCAGCGATGTGTAGGGCAATAGTTCCGACACCCCCATACAGATCAACCACCCGTCCGATAGGCTTGAGTAGCTCTACAATGGTATCCAGTAATGGTTGAAGCAGATGAACGTTGTTCTGAAAAAACGTATTTGGTCCAATGTGTAAGGTTCGGTTCACAACCTGCATGGGCAGCGTGGCAGAACCCCAGTGTTGAATGGACTCGCCAAAGGAAGTATCGGCCACCCCTTCATTGAGGAGCCAGTGAAATCCGACGACGGCTTCGTGTGACAACGCTGTCCTGGCCAACTGCTCCATCTCGATAGCAAAGTTTTGGCTAGCCGTGACAGCCGCTAGCAGTAGCTTATTGTCTGGACTACGACGCACAACAATATAGCGGAGGAACCCTTCGTGACTCCGTAGGTTGTAGTCGGGCAATTCTAGTTCCATCGCCTGTTGGTAGACATTCTGAGCAATCTTAAAGGCTTGTGGGGGGATCAAATGGCATTCTTCGAGTTCGACAATATAGTTGAACTTGCCCCGTCGCCGCAGCCCAAAGCGCCCCTTACTGGCTACATAATCCATGCGTGTACGGTACTCAAATGGATTCGGTGAAGGCACGACCATCAAATCCTGCTGTAGGGTTTCGGACAGATCATCGGCCCAGACATGTTCAAGCATATCGTGTTTTGCGGCAACCTGTGTGGCATAGTCACGATCTTGAAATGCACAACCTCCACACATGTCCGTATGTGGGCAGCGGGTGGCGATGGCTTCCTGAGGGCGTAGTATGTCAAGAATATGGCGGCGAACGGCTTTGGCTGTGAGAGTCATAGTGTGCTGTTGATCCTATCCATCAAAACCTTCTTCTTCAACCACGTTACGCATACGCCTTAGTAACTGCATGCGCTGGACAGTGGCAATCATTTCGGGTGTACACGGAGATACTTCAAATATTGTGTCTGACTGGTACGGTTTAATGGTGCCACGCTCGAGGTCCAGTCGTGCTACGTGTCCAGGCACCAGTGCGTTGCTTGCCTCGGGACTTATGAGTATAGGGAGACCATAGTTAGTAGCAGCTTCTGCGAATGTGGGTGCGACAGAAACACAGATCAGTGCAACAAACCCCAATGCTTGCAGCGCTAGCACCGCCTGTTCTGGGTGATCTCCGAACCCGAAGTCATGCCCTGCAATGAGTACAGCGCCATCGCGCACTTGTTCGGCAAGATGGGCATCAACAGTTGCGAGACACTCCGCTGCCAACACTGCTGGATCATCAACGTCGCGATGTTCTGGCGCGATAATCTGCTCTGTAGTTATGCCATCGCTAACCTGATGAGTTGTTGCATAAAGCACCATAGGCGTTAGTATACCACGCTCACTGGAGAATGACACAGCGTGAGGTGCATGCGTATCAACGTATCATATATCCGGCAAGTTGACATATCTGGCAAAGAGATTGGCACGACGCTGATATCTCTTGCTCTTTCTTTTCTTAACATGTTCGCAACACAATACCAAATTGCGTGATTTGGTAAAACATGTGTAAAGTGAGCATCGCCTGAGCATTTAGCTCTCGTTATTTCTTTACCAAAATGTTACTATCCTGCACGTGTTGTTACAACAATCTACTATCAATCTTAGAACTCCGAGGGGAGGCATTAGAAAAATGCTTAAACGATTTACACAAACACTGGTCACATTGTTTTCATTGGGTATTTTAGCGGCTCTGCTAATCCCGTTTACCGTTGGGGCAAATCCAAATGGACCACAGACTATTGAGATGACACCTGGTGAACGTTTGGCCGTAACGTGTGAGACAGAGCTTAAGGGAAGCGTTGATGGGAATGAGGCATTTCTTGAGTGTGTTGACTCTCAGGAGCCGGGAGTTTCCGTCACAGAACTCAAGGGTGTTGAGGAGGGGGCTACCCTCAGCGGCACCGTCGCAATCGAGGCGCTGGTCAAGAATGAAAATGATGAGCGAATCCGCGTTGCGTTTGAGGTGACAGGTCCTGAAAGCGTGCGTCATGTTGAACAGCATGTGCCCTATTTCCTCAAAGGTGACCGCAATGGTGAGCCTATTGGATGGGATACGACAACTGTGCCAGATGGTGCTTATACGCTGTCAGTTGTGGCGATAGGTCAGGAGGGTTCGACTGAGCCGTTTATAGTGGAGTTTACCGTCGATAATAGTGGTAATCCTGAACCGACAGCCGAACCAACCCAGGAGCCCACGGCTGAACCAACGACTGAGCCGACCCGTGAGCCTACCGCTGAACCAACCACACCACCAACCGATATGTCTGTGGTGCAGCAGGTCATTGCTTTGACAAATGCAGAACGTGAGGCGGCAGACTGTCCTGCACTAGTGGTCGACGATAACTTGATGGCAGCGGCGCAGGGTCATAGTGAAGATATGGCAGCCAATAACTTTATGAGCCATACCGGTTCGAATGGCTCCTCACCATGGGATCGCATGCGTGAAGCAGGGTATGAGTATAGTCGTGCAGCAGAAAACGTTGCTGCTGGCTACCGCACTGCTGAGAGCGTGGTGGATGGCTGGATGAACAGTTCTGGTCATCGTCGCAATATTCTCAACTGTGGCCTGACGGAAATCGGTGTGGGTTACGAAACAAACTCAGACAGCGATTATGGCACATACTGGACACAGAAATTTGGTACGCCACGCTAAGCGTTTTATATAGCTCAGTATTGAGTGCATAGCAGACTCCCCACTCTGGAATCTGTCCAGAGTGGGGAGTTTAATTGTATTGCCTATTCAACACCCTGCGCGATCTGGCTCTGTGGCACCCGATAGACGGTGTAGAGTGTTTCATTACTATCAATGGGAGAGGGGATTGGTTCTAGCTCGCCATTTGGAAAAGTTGTGCGGACCCGCTCAAGTTCTTCCATCCGCTCAGGCAGAAAGATGAACGCGGCGTTTTTGTTGGTTTGTATAGTACTAGGATTGAGTGGTTCGGTCATGGGTTCCAGAATGTCTTCACCTGCAACATCTGGTGCAAGGTAGGGAATAGTGCCAAATCCGATATACATCCGTGGCGGTCCAAAGAAATACATGTGCCAATTTTCGTCAAGATCGTCACGTGCATACTCGGCGATACTGGTCGCAACGACTGAATTGATCCCGCCGTAAATACGCTGAGGTGTGTACTCGACAAAATACCAGCGTATGCTCAACAGGCTGAGTATCAGCACGGCACCACCAAGCGCAGGTGTGATGAAGCGATGTATGGCTGGTCGATTCCAGGAGCGTTGCACAATGAGACCGATCTGCTCAAGCGCGAGCGCCACAAAGAAGACCGCTGGCACCGACATAGTTACCAGGCGCTGGGTCGATGGTGGATTTTCGGTTAGGAACCCGCCCATCACCATGCCGCCCCACCACCAGAACACCATGGGAATGAGCCGACGGTTGAAGAAGCTAATCGAGGCAAAGCCGATACCGAGCAGGAACAGTGCTCCGTCAGCAAAGTGAAACAGTGGTTTGGACGAGCCATACCAGAATGTCTTGTCAGGGTAGGCGGTAAAGGCCAACGCGGCGCGTTGGAACTGCACCACCAGAATTTCCCACGCACTCTGGCCAAGGACTTCCTGTTCTGTAGCGAGCCAACCACTCTGGAAGATACCAACCATACTTAGGCGAGCATTGTAGTCGTCGGGGAAGCGGAACGCGTACTGAATCATCGGTCCTGAGACGAGCACCATGGCACCAAGCAGGACTAAAACGCCACGATAGTGTTCGCGCCAGAAATGCTGTCGATCACGCAATGTGAAATAGGCTATGAGGGCAATGATGATGACAGCGGTGAAGCGCCCACCAGCATAAAAGTACTGTGCAAAGCCGACAATGATGCCACTGAGTGCCCAATCAACTGGCTGACGTGTGTCATAGCCCCGGTAGAAGAAAAGCAGTGCTGCCGAAACAAACAGCGCATCAGCAATCTGGTTGGAGCCTAGCCGTGAGTAGTGGATGTGGTAGTGATAGGTGGCGAGGAGTGCTGCAGTCAGGAGTGCCAGTGTTTCCCCTCTGAGCCGTCTAATCAGCAGGAAAGTGGTCAGAACCGTTGCTGCACCCACGAAAACCCAGGGCAATCGCAGGGCAAAAATGGTGTTGCCAAGTGGCCCAATCGTAAGGGCGTTGAAGTAAAAGCTCATGGTGGGTACACCCAGCCACCCGGTGCTAAAGGGATTGGTGATGTCACCGTTGAGCACATCAATGGCTTCCAGCCCCTGTTCAGCTTCATCACCACCGAGCGTTGGAGGAATGCTCTCTAACTGGAAGAGACGCAAACCCACCGCGACTATGAGGATGGCTCCTATTGCAACGATGGTCTGGTTGTGTTGTTGCCACCAGGTGCGTACATTCCAACGCTGTTCGGCTGGTTTATGTGGGGGGGCAATGGCTGCGACATAGAGTGCCGTGGCCCCGAGCCAGAGCAAGAGAGTCCAGTTATAGCTGGGCAGTGCTGGTTCAAGCTGCAACAGATAGAGCAGTATGCCAATGAGTATGACTGAGCCGATCAGCATCACCTGTTGCCATGAGCCGCGCCCTGCTGACTGGAACAGGTTTTGCAGAAACGCAGGCATCTTGTACTCATTGTTGGCAGCAAATGCGGTGACTGTAAAAATGAGTATGGCTACCACGGCAAGCCCAGTGCCGGTCCAGCTAAATTCTAAGCGGTCAAGAAAGGTTTGTTGGGCCAAGCCGATTAGGCCAAGTGCTCCCGCCAGCAACAACAGAAGTCCCCGCATTGAGCCAGTGTTAGCTTCTGGTGATGTCTGAGCGGGTGGTTCTGATGCGTGCTGCTCAGTTGGTCTAGGATCGCCACCTTCGCTCTGCGGCACAATGGTGATTTGGACTTGAGCATCATTGGGTATGTCGAGGGCCTTACTGAGCTTCAAGCTGCCATCTTGATAGACTGCATCAACAGCATCTTGTGATGTTTTAGAGGGTGGGATTGAATCTGGATTGTTTGATGATGTATCTGACATATTCATTCTGCAATGGTCGGTTTTGCCTGTACCACTTCTCCATATGATAGAGTGTACGTCTCACTGTAAGTGCCTAAATTATAGATCAGGATAGAAGATCTTGTGATGTACTTGCAGCTTCATAAAATTATAGAAATTGAACATTTGTGAAGCTGCCCAGATAGTTCTGAACAGTCATATCTGCTCATGTTTATGCCAGAATACTTTGAGATACCGATGTGGTATTTATATGTATAGTACTTGTGGGTATCTTGTACATGTTTGGTATGAGACGAGCGTCACATTTTCATGCATCAGGCATATTCGCAATAAATGTCTGGAAGGCATCGCCGTCATAGAGTGGTGGGCCATGCCCGAAGCAGATCACCGCTGGCTGGAGTGCCGCGAGTTTGCGTGCCGATCGTCGGTTGAGCGCTGGGTCGCAGGTGAAAAAGGTTATTGGCTCGCTCAAGCCGACTTTGGCTGTCACTGGATGTTGGTTGAACAGTACGTCGCCCAGAATAAGCAGCCGATCTCGCTCGCGCCAGTAGGCAACATGTCCAGGGGTGTGTCCAGGGGTTTCGATAACCGTAAAATCGCCGATCCGATCTCCTTCTCGCAACTCACGTGTAACCGGGTAGTTTGGCCCGGCCATCATACGGATTTGTGCGCTCACAAGTGGTGTAGGGTTAGGAATAAGTGAGTTCCAGTTTCCACTGTTCATGGCCTCGGCATCGCCCGCACCACACCAGAGCGGGATGTTAAAGTGGCCGCAGATAGCTTTGCTGGCTCCTTGATGATCGGGGTGGGGATGGGTCAGGATGTGGGCGATGAGTGGCCGATCAGCAAGCTGTCGTAGAATGCTTTTGCTTTGAAAGCGGGCACCAGCGTCAACGACAATATCACCGATAACATAGATGTTGATAGCATATTTGGGAAATCCATCTAGCAGATAGACATCGGGGGCAATCGATTCCATTCTTTGCTCCTAAAGTGGCACGATTTTACTTGCTCACATATGATAGCATGTCTCGGTGCCAAAAAAGGGTATTTGTTTCTGATTGTACATATGCTTATAGACACACCATTTGGTTATCAGTGCTTACTGCTTTACCATTATGCTATAATGCGTGGTAGTCTGCAATTTCTTCTTTGCTGAGGAGCTTGGCCCATGACGGCAGAAGTGCTTACGCTTAATCAAGGTGCATACGCACGTCAAGTTCAGCAAACGCGACAACTTCTCGACACCATTGATGATACGAGTTTAGCTGATCTGACCCGTCTCGGTATTGGTGAAGTGCGTGGTCTCAAACAAGAGGTCGCAGAAATTTTCCCTGCATCCAACCTTCCCTCCATCCTGTTACAGGGGTTAATCCAGCTTGAGGATCGTTCACTCAAGCAAGATAAAGTGGAGTCCGATTTACGGGTACTTTTCCGCGGCAGTAAGCAATTGGGTATCTACGGTACGTTTCTTGCAGGGCCAGCTTTAGTCCTGTATGGCTATCAACGGTTACTATCGTTGGCTGGTAAAGACATTGACAGTGCCTTTCCTGATGGGCCGTGGCAGTTCTATACACAATTTGGATTGCGCGAGGATGCGGCTCGTCATTGTGTGGAGACGACCGGATTTCACCATACAATTCCTGAAATCAACGATGTCGATTCTGCCACGTCCTGGGTGTACGCAGCGATGCAAACCTTATTTGCCTATGATGATTTTCTGGCGAATGAGTGGCAAGAGCGTATGTTGTTCCGTTTGCTTGGTCTGCTCATTGAAGAGCGTGCTGTCACTCTCCTTGGCAAAAAACTGCCGCGTAAACAGGTAGAACGAGAGCAAGTTGTGGCTCGAAAGGTAGCAGAACTACAGCAGAATTATCGCATTGCTTCGATTGAGCAGGGTTGGGCGGTGGAGCGTCCCTATGGAAATCCGATCAATGCCCCTCTGCAAGACTATGCAGCCTATCGCCATGAGCGATTTCAGGTGTATCTTGAACGAGCTTTACGCCATTTGCCAACTGATGTACGAACAGAACTTGAACAGCGGTACAAGGAGCGTCGTGCGATTGAACTCCCAGCCTATCAGCAACAACTGACCATGTTGATGACACTGCACGGAGATAGTTTTCAGGAGCGTCCGGCTGCTTTGTCTCCGCATTTATTGCAGGTTGCCTTTGTTGCTGGAGGACGTTACTATTTGATTGATGCGTGTGCACGTGACCGACATGGCAATATTCTGGTATTTCCCGCAGATGGGTTTGCCGAGAGCGCGGGAATTGCGTTGCGCCTCGAACGCACCGAGGATGGCAGTTTGTGTGATCCACATAAAAATCCGATTGAGATCAGACGAAATGGACGGGTGTATATCGCCGGAAAAAGGCTAGGTCGTTTGCGTCCGCCTTCGATTGAGTATGTAAAGAGCCGTATTGAGGCTATTCTCCAACATGCCGATGCCCATTTTTCTGATAGCGTTCCCCCAACTGATATGTTGTTGGCTCAAGCACCACGTGAGTACCAGCAGACACTACGGGAGCAGTTGAATGACACGGCTCAAACTGAGTTGGCCATGTTGCGCTATGCTCCTATTGTGATCAATTGGGATATGCACGACAGTACTTTGCCATTGAGTGAATTACGTCGCACCAATCGTGGGTGCGGCGATCATGCGCTTACGCTTATTCGGACTGAGGGTAGTATGATCTTCGACATGTCGCATGTCTTTTACGACGCGATCTGGGGTATGGCGCTGGCCGAGATTATGACTGGTTTTGCCACATCCTGCCATCCGTCGGTTAAAGCGACGTCGACTAAGCGCGTCCGTGTCAAAGCACTCAGGTTATCAACCACTCCAAGTTTTCTTAAAGCAGCTCAGTCATTGTTAGCTGAAGCTCCTGTTGAGGTTGCTGCTGAAACAGCAAAGATCGATCTGGCGTCTGTTGATCGATTACGGCGACGCCTGCCTAAAATTCAGCTCTCCTTAACAGTTAATGATCTGCTTATTCTGGGGCGTTGCGCCCATGCGACGAGTTATCGCCCTGGTGGTCGTGGGCAACGGGCATTGGAAGCAATTGCTGAAATTGACAAAGATGGCATGCATTTGATGCAGCAGATTGTCCACGATCTTGAAGAGCAGCGTACAATCAATCCGGCCATTCTGATACCAATGGATGCCAGCAATGCCGATCCACGGTTGCGTCTGTATCCAGCAACATTTCGTAATCCATTGCCCGATCTGTTACCACGCCTGGAGCGTTGCGATGGTCTGGTGCGCGAGTTGCGCCGTTTTCCAGATGCAGGTATGCTAGAAGAATTTGAGAATGAACGTCATGTGCTCTATCGTGATTTATTCTTCTTTAGCTCGATGCTGCGTGCTTTGCGTGATGTGACGATGCGTGGTAAGAATTTTACGACAACGATGTTACAACTTATGGGTCATCTCCCAGGAGTTATGCAACATTTGGTCGATGCAATTCCCCAGAAAATTGGTATATTGAATGAAATCATTAAGGGTCGCGAAGTGTTTTCAAACGTGGGTCGTGTGGTCGCTTCCTCGTCGTTAACGCGATTCACGAGTGCACGTGATGATGGTGATACCAAGCTGCTGGTCTGGGGTGTCCTGACTGATGCGAATAGCCGTCTAGTGGTTACGCTACGTGATTTTCGTCCGCATGTAACAAGCCTGCATCGAGTAGGCCGTGAAGATTTGGCGAGAACCCTCACGCAAGATTATCTTGATGCGTATGCCCTGGGAATAAATGAACTTGTTGGCCGTATACAGCGTGTTATGTCGTATAAATAACTTGTGGGATATGAGAAATAGACTGTTGATATGCACATAATAAACTTTGGAGTATTAGAATGAGCCAGAACGCCCCTCAACCTTCGTTGCTCAACTCAAAGCTTGGTAATTATGAAGTCCACAACTTGCTTGGGCGGGGTGGTATGGCCAGTGTCTATCGTGCATATGATCCCGCACTTGATCGGGAAGTGGCGATCAAGGTTATCAGTACTGCAGGGCAACCACCTGATTTTGTGGCGCGGTTTCAACGGGAAGCGCGTGTAGTGGCGCGTCTCCGTCATCCCAACATTGTGCAGATCTATAGCTTTGGCGAATCACAAGATCAAGACGTTGTGTATATGGTTCAGGAATTGCTTCCTGGTCCTACATTGTCAGTCCGCATACGTGAAATGGGTCGGCGTCGTATGTCGGTCAATCGTGTGCAGGAAATTGTTGATCAACTGGCCAGTTCTCTCGATTTTGCCCACAGTCAGGATGTGATACATCGTGATGTAAAGCCAAGTAATGCCCTCTACAATGAACAAGGTGAACTCGTACTGACGGATTTTGGTATTGCTCGTAGCGCGGCTGATGAAACGCGCACAACCACTGAGCCGGGTGTTCTGATGGGAACACCAAGTTATGTTGCTCCAGAACAAGCGGTAAGTAGTTCGTCGCTCACATCTGCTTGTGATATCTATGCACTTGGGGTTATTCTCTTTCAGCTTCTCACGGGGAAATTACCATTCGAAGCGGATACGCCCATGGGTGTTTTACTCAAGCATCTCTATGATGAACCACCCTCTGTACGGCGTCTGCGCTCAGATCTCCCGGAAGAAGTGGCGGAAGTTGTAGCACGAGCACTACATAAGGAACCGAAACAACGATTTCGTAGCGCTGGCGAGTTGGCTGACGCGCTTCGGGCAGCATGGCCGCCTGGTCGTTTAACCTCTTCGACGACTAATATTGCCAAAAGAGCATCTTCGCGGAAACGCGCTACACCAAGCACAAAAGGTAAAACCACTAAGACAGGTAACTCTCGTCAGCGTACTCCGGCGAAGTCCCCTGCGGTTGCTATGAAAACCAAAACTCCTGCGAATAGGTCACAATCTGTATCCACCTCCACATTACCATTTGTGAAGCGTGATACAGGACGTTCTTCTGCCGGGGCTCCTACCATAGCGGCAAAAACGGCAACTCCTGCCCGATCCTCGACTCAGAAAGAGTCTAAGCCGAAGACAGCCAAACGTACTCCCAAAAAACGAGCCAGAAATACAGGATTACGCATTTTGGTGGGGTTATTTACTATCACAGTGGTAGGTATGCTGATTCTCTATGGTATTAACCCCGATGCTTTCCCAGAGTCGCCCAATGAGGTGTGGGTGCTACTACAACAGTTGATTGGTTCGTTTGGCAGTTGATAATACCACTGGGATACTATGCGATTTTCTCCACAAGGTTATCATTATAATTGTTACTGTGTTATGTAGTTCATACTGTCTTTTAATTGATTCTTATTTGGTTCCCCATATTACTTTACATAAGTTTACAATACACATAGTGTACATGTGCCCTTCAGGTGGTATTTGATGATAAGAATAATGATGCAAATCTCTCTTGTGTAAAGAAATTACTCCTCTTTTGACTTAGATGACATTTTTGAGATGTTTTGTTGGTAGCTTTATCGGATTAAAGCGCGTTATATTTATGTAAGCTTTGTGTGCTATGTTACAGAAGCATTCAGTATTCACAGCCATACTATAAACACCATGATGAATGTATGTTGTGACCACGCCTGTCATCATTAACTCGATAGATATACTTAACTACGCTCAGATACATCAACTTTTGTGGAGAACGTTATGGATGTTCGGGATGCCTCCCCGCAGCAGTCAGCCGATTACACATCTACGGAATTTCCCCGTCTTGCAGTCATGAGATGGTTGACGTTCAGTATTGTGACTATTATTATTGGTGTTAGTGCTCTGTTATCATATACGGTTTTTTATCGAACAGAGACGTATATCACCAACCACAGCGAGGAAAATAGTATCTACATGGCGCATCACCTCAATCAGGTGCTGTATCCCGATTTTCTACCAGTCATTCAAAGAACCTCAGACGATATGCCCTCCGACACTACACCACTGAACCTTGCTGTTGAACGTGTATTGATTGGGTTAAATATCCACCGATTGGCAATCCTTGATATAGATGGGCGTGTGGTCTATGAAACAACTACACCATCTGTCTATCCTGAAGACATACAAGCTGCCACACGTGAAAACATCAATCAAGCGTTGATTGGTACCGAGTCGTCACAGCTTATCCAACAAACACGTGATGATGGGGCAACTGAGAGCATCTTCGCCACATATGTTCCTATTCGCTCACTGAATGATGGGCAGATGGAGTCAGAGGTCATTGGCTCTTTTGTGCTTGAGCAAGACGTGAGTGATACCTTCGCGCAGATTCGCTATGAACAGACTATTACGACATTAGCCATTCTCGCACTGATGAGTATCTTATTGCTCGTGTTACTGGTGTTAGTACGCCGGGCTACCAGAATTATTCGTAACCAGCATGATGAACTATCCGAACGTAATAGAGCACTCGTCAAACTTCAGCGTGCACGTCAAGATCTTGTGAGTCTACTTGTGCACGATTTGCGAAGCCCCTTGACTGCTATCAGTGGCTACCTTGATCTGCTTGGAGCAAGTAGTATCAATTCACAGCAACAGGGATTTGTGACGGTTGCCCGTGATAGTTCCCGCTCCATGCAACGATTGATCAGCACGATACTTGATATGCAGCAGTTACAGGATGGCCATTTACCCCTTGAACGCCAACCTACCGAAGTAGCAGAATTGCTACGTGAAAGCGCGTATGAATTTTATGGGTGGGCACAACGCGATGAAAAAGAAATCCACATTGATGTGAAACCGGATTTGCCACTTGTCTGTGCTGATGTTGATATTCTTCGTCGTATTGTTGCTAATCTGCTTGGCAATGCACTCAAGCATACACCACCAGAAACACATATTACCCTTGCGGCTACCGTTGACGCAGATCAGGTTCTGCTCACAGTTGCTGACAATGGTCCAGGTATCCCATCGAAGCTATTACCACATCTGTTTACTCGCTATGTCCGGGGTCGTAATACGGAGAAGCGCGAAGTGGGTAGTAGTGGGCTTGGCCTCTCGTTCTGTCGGCTGGCGGTAGAGGCCCATGGAGGCCGTATTGATGTTGTGAGTAGCCCAGAACAGGGGACTACTTTCAAGATATGGTTACCTGCACTACAAATATCTGAGAGCACCACAGATAGGTCACCTGAAGATAATGATGGTGTGACGTATCCGCCTCTAGTGGGAAGCACACATCTGTAAGATCGAGTATAATAAATAGACCAAGCTCCAATACCTATGTTGCAGCTGGTTGTTGTCCTTTTAGCAAGGAGTGTCGAGTGACTGGTCGTTTCCTCATTTCCAACAAGTACTAGTACAGGGACACTTTTAGCGGTGTCTCTGCAGATTTTTGCATCTTATGAGGAGGCACCATGTTACAGGTACAACAACTCTCTAAAACATATGGCATTACCACAGTTCTTTCCGAAGTCACGTTTATTCTCAATGATGGCGAACACGTTGGTTTAGTAGGCCCAAACGGGACTGGAAAATCGACACTTCTTCGCTGCATTACTGGTGAAGAGCAACCAGACTCTGGATTGATTACATGCTCCCCTACAAATACGACCCTTGGGTATTTACCACAATCCTTTGATTTTGCAGATACCGATACTCTTGATACGGTTATTGCTGCGGTGCAATCTGATTTTGTTGCAGCAGAGACCACATTACAACAGGCAACCGAAGTGCTTAGTACTGCCACGGATGTAGATTCTGCACTACGGGTGTATGAGGAGGCGCTTATGCACTTCGAGGCATTAGGTGGCTATGAACGAGAACAGCAGGTCGCAGAAATACTAGAGGGACTTCACCTTGGTCATCTGGAAGGCACAACGCGTGTTGCAACCCTCAGTGGTGGTCAGAAAACACGCTTAGGTCTTGCGACGTTGCTTCTTCGTCAATCGGATATCCTGTTGCTTGATGAGCCAACCAACCATCTCGATATCGAAGCACTTGATTGGTTGGAAGGGTTTATTCAACGCTCTCCAAAAGCTATACTGGTTGTGTCGCATGATCGCGAATTTCTGGATCGAACCGTTTCGCGCATCCTCTATCTTGATCCTGAAACAGGATCAGTGAAAAGTTATGCTGGTAACTACAGTGTGTTTGCTGATGCCCGCGACCAGGAACACGAATTACATGTTGAGAACTGGAAACGTCAGCAAGAATATGTGAGTCGTACAAAACAGGACATTGCACGACTCAGAGGCCATGCGCTGCGTGTTGAAAATAACACGACACCCTCACAACCAAATGTTCGTCGTCTTGCAAAAAAGGTAGCACGGAAAGCCCGTTCACGTGAGCGGAAACTAGAGCGTTATCTGGAGTCTGATGAGCGAGTCGAAAAGCCACACCAAACCTGGGGACTGAATCTTGATTTTGGAACACCGCCACCTGGTGCTCAGGTAGTGTTACGTTTGGAAGAGGTGAGTTTTGGGTATTCAGATGACACACTACTTTTCCAAAACCTGTCTTTAGATATTGAACATCGTGAACGCATTGCACTGGTGGGGCCAAATGGTGCCGGTAAAACAACATTACTGCGTTTGATTGAAGGCCGTTTCCAGCCGTGGCAAGGGCAGATACGCGTGGGAACCAATGTCCGTTTGGGAGTCCTGTCACAGGAACATGACATTCTTGATCAGCCCAGATCGGTGCTTGATAATGTACGCAACACCAGATCGATGAGCGAAACCGATGCACGTCAGTTTCTGCACTTCTTTCTCTTCGCTGGGGACAGTGTTTTTCGATCTGTGGCGCAGTGCTCACTCGGTGAGCGGAGTCGCCTGCAACTTGCTTTGTTGGTTTTACAGGGATGCAATGTATTGTTGCTTGACGAACCACTGAATCATCTTGATATTGAGGGCCGTGAGCATTTCGAGGCTGCACTTGAGGCATTCGAAGGTACGGTTATCGCTGTTGCCCATGACCGTGCGTTTTTGCGCTCTTTTGCTGAACGAACAATCGAGATACGCGACGGCAAAGCTCAGGTGTTTGCTGGGGGCTTTGATGATTATGCACGGTATCTGCAACGTACGTAATATCTTAGAGTGTGCAAGACTCATTATTGTCTCATATCAGACATCGTATTGTGTGGTATGATAAGATAATCCTGTGTTTGGCACACTCTTTTATACGTGATAAAATACACATAGTTGGTACGATACTATAAAAATAAACCTCTTGATATTGATGTGGGTGTGCTCGTGTTATCTGTTTGGAATGAGATAAAAATTTAAACCTCTAGATCTTGCGTGTAAAAGTATATTACGATAACTACCTATAAAGTAAATAGATAGAGAACCTAGAAAAGAGTGTCATATGGCGTCTGAAGCGCCTTTTGCACGAGTCGCCAAAATCGCATTGGGGCTGTGGATGGCGGGTGTCATTGTCGCAATGTTCTTAGTTGTTCCCCAGTATGTTGGGTTAGGTGATGCTGGACGCATTATCATCATGCATGTCCCAACCGCATGGGTTACTTCCATCGCATTTGTGGCTTCGGGCATCTACAGTCTGCGTTATCTCGTAAAGCGTCGCTCAAATGATGATGCTCATGCGGTAGCGTCGGCTGAGGTTGGTTTTATTTTCTGTGTTCTTGCGACCGTCACAGGCGCCATATTTGCACAGATCGCCTGGGGGGTCTTTTGGAACTGGGACCCACGCCAAACATCAATCGTTGTGCTTCTGCTGATTTATGCTGCCTACTTTGCTCTGCGCTCAGCCATTGATGAAATGGACCGTAAACGTCGTCTGGCTGCAGCCTACAATCTATTTGCGGCGGCAACAATGCCCTTCTTGCTTTTTGTGGCACCACGTATTGCTGATAGCACCCTCCATCCCAATTGTGCTTTCATCCCTGGTAGCACTTGTGATGGAGTCACACTTGAGCTCGATGGTCGTAAAATCGGAGCATTGGGAGACAACGTGTTAGAGTTGCAAGGTATTGAGCAGCGTGGCGACCTTGCGGTGGCACAGGTTCAGGTACGTGGGCCAGGCAACAGCGACCTCGGTACGCTTGAACCATCCTACGAACTTGCCAGTAATAGTGTTGCTGACCGGCCACAATTCGCTGGTGAGCAATACACACTTATTCTTGAACGTATTGATCTTGAGGCCGGTACCGCCCACCTTAACATTGAAGCACCTGGTAGTGGGTTATTAGATAATCCCCGGACGTTGTGGACCTTTTTCGCTTCTACACTCGGGTTTACGGCATTGTTTGTGTGGATGTATCGCTTACGAGCGAAAATGCTCTTGCTAGAAGAGCAAGTCGCTCTGCGGGAGGGTGTGTATGGATTGGCTCTTTGAGGCAAACGCAGCATTGTATGTAGCGCTTTTTGTAACATTACTCCTCTGGATCGGATTGTTTGCTTATTTATGGCGTGTGGATGGACGATCTCAGGAAATTCAGCGCCACCTTGATAGTTTGCCTGCTGTTGATCAGGAAGTACCTGTGTCACGAGCAACTCTGGAGGTACGCAAACCGGATCAGGCGATGACACAACCAGATACACAACCAATACGTGATACCTGATGGCATGCGGTATCACATGTGATGAAATATCCATCGTGGATATGACCTTTTAAGGAGATCTCAAATGTCAGCAGAAGTTATTCATCCAGCACCTACACCACAAGGCTTTCGGCTTAAACCAGTCCACATGGTTGGACTCGTGATTGTTGTTGCGGCGGTGATTATGGGCTATTTTGGCCTGCGTGATGCCATACGTCCCTACACTGAAAGTGTGGATGAAGCCATGGCGAGCAACCGAACCGTGCAGTTGGCCGGCTTTCTTGGGAGTAAAGGCGGTTACAATGCTGAGAACAACTTTACGTTTAAGCTACAAGATGAAACAGGCCAGATGGTCACAGTCGTGTCCGAAGAACCAATGCCATCAAATTTTGATCATGCAACCAGTGTTGTGGCGATTGGTCACTATGATGAAGCAAATGGTGTGTTTCTCGCTGAAGACCTGTTGGTGAAGTGTCCTTCGAAATATCAGGAACAGGCAGGTGGAACAGCAGGTATGTAAACTGATAGTTGTGTTGAACTCATATAGTTGAGTGACGTGGCTTGGTTTTATCGCTCCATTGGTAATTAAGAAGCAATTGGCATGTATCTATTAGGCACCATTCTCATTGTGAGTAGTATGGTTACCGCACTATTTGCAACTACTGGTTATGTGTTTGCAACACATGGCAATGCGATGGCGCTTACCTATGGACGCCTCGGTACACGCCTGACTTTTGGTTTTGTGGTACTTATTGTCTTGCTGCTGACATATCTGTTTGTTGCTCAACGCTACGATATTCAATATGTCTATGACTATAGTTCCCAGGACTTGGGATTTGGATACCGTGCTGCAGCGATGTGGGCAGGGCAGCCTGGCTCATTTCTCGTATGGGTGTTGTGGGGAATCATAGCTGCCCAGCTTTTGATTCATCGCACACGCCATGCAGAACCGTATGTGCTAAGTGTGATAATGCTGCTTCAGGTAGCGCTGCTCGTTTTTACGCTGGTGCTCAATCCGTTTGTCCCACATGTAGATGCCAATGGTGCTCCCTTTATGCCTGCTGATGGCCAGGGACTCAATCCAACGCTGCAAAATCCATGGATGCTCATTCATCCGCCGATCTTGTTTGTAGGGTATGCCCTTTTGGCGATACCCTTTGCGTTTGCTATCGCTGGCTTGTGGCGACGAGACTATGATGGCTGGATTCATGGAGCGCTTCCCTGGGCCTTATCTGGCTGGGCATTTCTCAGTCTGGCGCTTTTGCTTGGTGGCTACTGGGCCTATGAGACGCTGGGCTGGGGTGGCTACTGGGCGTGGGACCCGGTGGAGAATGCTGCACTTGTGCCATGGCTGACTGGAACGGCCCTGCTTCATTCAATGCTAGTCCAGCGAACACATGGCGGGTTGCGTCGCACCACGTTTGCGCTGGCAATTATTACCTACATCCTCATTTTCTATGCGGCATTTTTGACGCGTACAGGCGTGCTTTCATCGTTTTCTGTTCACTCCTTTGTTCAGGAGGGGCTGAAAAACCTGATGACGGGCTTTCTGGTTTTTCTGGCGATTGCTTCGCTGGGGTTTCTCGCTGCTCGATGGCGTGATATTCCCCATGCCAGGCCGCTTTCAGAGAAAGTGTTCTCCCGCGACAGTTTCTTTATTCTGATGATTGTTGGGTTGCTTGTCATCGCAACGGTAATAGGCCTGGGTACATCAATGCCGGTCATTTCGGCTCTTCCTGGTGTTGGTCATTCGCTTCAAGATTTCTTTGGTGCTGCCTTTGATCTTGATGATGGCACTCGCTACAATGCCAACACAACCCCGTTTACCGATGGGCGGTTTGGGCTGGTCGAAAGTTTTTATAGTATGACGGTACCACCGCTTGCCCTCATACTGGTTCTTTTACTTACTATCGGTCCACTGCTTGGATGGCGTGATACCAGTTTTCGTCATTTATTGCGTGCGTTACGCTGGCCTATCGTTGCCATGGTTGTTGTGACGTGTGGGGCAGTGTTGATTGGTGTGCGTGACCTGTTACCACTAGCCTATGTAAGTTTTGGAACCCTGGCAGCGGGTACCAATCTCGTGATGATTATTCGTACGTTGAAGAGTGGCTGGTTGCGGATTGGTGGTTACATGGCCCACGTTGGTTTGATGATATTGTTAGTCGGAGTGGTTGGCTCAAGTGCCTATGCTACCCCTGAACAAACGCTAGTCATTCCTGAGGGTGAAACACTCAGTGCCTATGGCTATGACTTTACGTTCAATGGGTGGCAACTGAGCCCCGACAACACTGGTTTCCTTGATTTGACGGTTGGTCGTGGTACTCAGACGCAGCAAATGGCGCCTCAGTTGTACGAAGATCAGTTGATGAATGCCACAATGGCCACTCCAGCAATTCATTCTGAGCTATTTCGTGATGTATATGTTACACCAACAGATTACGAACCACCAGTTGACAACAATATGGCATCGTTTCTGGTCAACGAAACACGAGAGATTGGTCCATATGAGATTACGTTTCTAGAGTTTGATGCTGCTGAAGCTCATGGTGGGCTAGAAAGTATACCCGACTCAACAGTTGATACTAGCAGCAGTAACACTGATGCTCATCTGAGTGCACTACTTGGTGCAAAGCTTCTCGTCCGCTACAATGGCGAAGAGATAGAACTAACGCCTAAAATTCGTCTTTCGGCCAATGAGTCTGATCCTGCACAAGCTGTCGAAAATATGCCCGTTCTGTTCCCTGGGGGACATGAAATTGCGTTTATGACCTTTGATTCGGTACGTCGTATGGCGGTTATTCGTGTTGAGGGGCTTGATCTGCCAACTGCGCCAAGTACTGCTGTGATTACTGTCTCCATCAAACCAGCGATTATTCTGGTGTGGTCAGGTTTGATTATTGGGGTAGTTGGCGGTATTATTGCTGCTATTCGCCGAACACTCGAAGGTCAGGCGAAACTGGATGGTAACCGTAAACCTCTGGGTCGTGGTTGGGGGCGTATCCCGCGTTGGTTTGGCCCTCGAAAACGTGCTTCTGGTAGTCTGGCCCAGGGTGCTCCTGGCTTGCACATACGTGACCGTCAAGGGATAGAATGACGGACTTTGAAAGTATTCTGATTATGCGCCCTCGAACTACAGTACATTTGCGTGGTTTGGGGGTGTTATTTAATACACTATGACATCTCAAGATTATTACGAAATATTACAGGTTCATCCCCGTGCTGATGATGAGGCTATTGCTGCTGCATATGAACGCTTATCGGCTCGTTATGATCCAGCAAAACTTGCTGGGGCTGCTGAAGAACTTATTCAGTTAGCGCGTGAAAAACGTGAAAAGATCGATCTGGCATATGCAGTTCTTTCTGATCCTCTGCGCCGCAGGGCATATGATGAACAAATAGCTTCCACACCTGAAAGTGGTCCATCAGAGTCATCTGCATCTGCGACTCAGTCAAAGAGTTCTGAAGAGCAATGGGATTATCGACCGCTTCCTCGTGCACAGGCAACAGAGCGTTCGCGGGAATTCAATACCCAGCCTACAAGTAGTCAATCTGCATTACAAAAGATGCCGCGTTGGGCGATACCTGTTGGTATGGTTGTTCTTATTTGTAGCATTGTGGGTGTGAGTTTATTGATTACTGGTGATGCAGGGCTGAGTGCATCGCTTGGTGGCCCACCGACTGTGCCAACGGCCTCGCCTCTTGATATGCTCGAAGAACAGGTTGAGCAGGCGCGTGCTGTTGCGCTGCAGAATCCAGAGGACCCAGAAGTCTTGGCGGCTTATGGTGATATGCTCTATGATAGTGTCGAAATTATCCGTGAGAATGCCCCTAACAGTGGTTTGTATCAGGAAAGATTGCCACGCTGGTTAGAGGTGACCGAAGTCTACAGCCAGGTATTGGCATTAGAGCCAGACAATCATCGTGTGCGAGCGACGCTGGGTGAGAGTTCATGTTTCTATGGTGCCGGGACAGGGGATAGGGAGTTTATTGTCAGCGGAATAACCGAAGCACGTCTGGCCGTCGAACGTGACTCACAAAATGTGCGGTCTTTGTGGAGTTTGACACAATGCTTGCTGAGTGATCAACCTCCTCAAACGGATGAAGCGTTGACCTATCTGCGACAGATTACAGAGCTTGCTCCAAACGACTCCCCCTTTGCTATTCAAGCACAACAACTTATTCTGTTGTATGCAGAAGAGTAGGGTGTTTTGGTACTTGTTGTACTGCTGATCGGAGCATTTTTCACGATTCGGTATACAGCTTGTCTTTGGATATGTTAAAATAGTAAAAATCTGCGTTTATTCTAGTAGGGGCTATTGTTTCATGGAGACGTATTACTCATTACTAGGAGTTGAGCCCAACGCAACACCTGAAGAGATAAGCGACGCATACCAACAACGTCGAGCACAATATGCTATAGAGCACGTATCCAAGCTTGATGAAGAGTTCCGTTCTGTTGTTACTGAACGTGTACGTGTTTTAGATGAAGCTTTCAATGTTTTGTCTGATGCAGAAGAACGGCGTAGCTATGATAAGAAGATTGGTATAAGCTCAGCAGAATCTCCAAGTGTTGATCGGGATAAGGCTCGTGTACAAAAGCAAGAAGTGTTGATGGCAGTTGGAGGCGTTGTACTAGGCCTCTTACTCATTGCAGGTGTGTGGCTTGTAGCGGATCGCCCAAGTGTCGCTGCTAGCAACCAATTTGCCGAGGTGTTACGCCCAGCATCTGATTTTACGCTGCTCGATATGAATGGACAATCTGTTCAATTGAGCGATTATGAGGGTCGAATCGTGATGCTGAATTTTTGGTATTCAACTTGTGTGCCTTGTCGCGAAGAAACACCTGTAATTCAGGAAGCATACCACAAATTAGCTGATCAGGGATTGGTGGTGTTAGGCGTGAATGTACGTCAAAAGGAACGAGAAGGATCTGCCGGTATAGAAGATGTGCAGGAATTTGTTGATAATTATGGTATGACCTATCCGGTGATACTAGACGAGCAGAATGATGTTGGTCAGGAGTATCAGGTCTATTTGTTGCCAACCACGATTTTTATAGATCATAGTGGTACTGAAAGATATAGAGCATTTAGCGCTATTTCGAGTGAAGGAATTGAACACATTTTTATGGAACTTCAGCAAGAGGCGGCAGCCCTGCGCTGAAGAAGAGCGAGGTTGAAACATGGATCAGCGCAGAATTCTCATTGTAGATGATGAACCAGGTTTACGAGAGTTAGTTCGAATCAAGTTGGAACACGAAGGTTTTAGTGTTGTTCAAGCTGGCAATGGTATCGAAGGGCTTGAGCTTGTCCGTGAGGAGCACCCAGATTTGGTTATTCTGGATGTGATGATGCCCGAAATGGATGGTTGGGAAATGTGTCGGAAGTTGCGTGAGTTTTCGCAACTCCCAGTGTTAATGTTGACTGCCAAAGTACAGAGCAAAGATATTGTTACTGGCCTTGAGAGTGGTGCTGATGATTACCTGTTGAAGCCGTTTAACATGGATGAGTTGATTGCTCGTGTGCGGGCATTATTGCGTCGGGTGCCATCACCAAATCGCCCATTAACCGCAGGCAAAGGCGAGATTACTATTGATCGACAGAAGCGTGAAGTGATTGTCCGCGAGGAGTCGATAGATCTTACGCCCATCGAATACGATCTCTTGCTCATGCTTGCTGAAGGTGCTGGTACTGTTATGAGTCACGAGACATTACTTCAGGGTGTGTGGGGCCAGGAATATACCAAAGATAATGATTATCTCAAGGTTTATGTTTGGCACCTGCGCCGCAAGCTCGAACAAAACCCACGTGACCCGAAATTACTACAGACTGAATGGGGCGTGGGCTATCGTCTGGCTCCATAGAGCGATAGACCTGTAACGTTTTTTCCACAATGAAGCATACGACCGTAAACGGCGCAGGAGTGCGCCGTTTCATTGTGAAACTTGGTACCAATGTTCTGACCGGGGGGTCAGATTATCTTCATCGCCCCCGGATTGTTGAGTTGGTACGGCAGATTGCGTCAGCACGTGATCAGGGAATAGATGTTATCTTAGTCAGTTCTGGCGCAGTGGCGGCTGGCCGGGAACAATTGCAATTTCCTCCGCGCCGTCGTGATATGCCTCTCAAGCAACTCATGGCGGCAGTTGGACAGAGTCGGTTGATGCATCTCTACGGACAGGTATTTGATCTGTACAGTATTCCTGTCGCACAAACGCTGCTTACTCGTGATGATCTACGTGATCGCTATCGATATTTGAATGCCCGCAATACACTACAGGCTTGTCTCGCCCATCAGGTGCTCCCAATTATCAATGAAAATGATGTCGTTGCCGTTGATGAAATGCGTGTTGGCGATAACGATATGTTATCTGCCCTAGTGGCCAACCTCATCGATGCTGATCTTCTCCTCATCCTCAGCGATGTTGATGGTGTATATACTGAAGACCCTCGATCCAATCAAAAGGCCCAACGTATTGTTGAAATTCCCAGGATAACGGAAGCTACCTATGCGCTTGCCGGGGAAAGCAATACACGTGGGACAGGTGGAATGTTTACTAAGATTCAAGCGGCTGATCTGGCAACGCGCAGTGGCATTGCCGTTGTGATAGCTAGTGGATATGAGCCAGACATTATTAGCCGTGTGTTGCAAGGAGAACAACTTGGTACCCGTTTTCTTCCAACGACTACCTCATTGGAAAGTCGGAAACGCTGGATCTTGGCAGAAACCGTTCGGCATAGTTGTATCATAGTTGATGAAGGTGCCACAGAGGCACTCATAGGTAGTGGTAAAAGCTTGCTTCCTGCCGGTATTGTGGCGATTGAAGGGGCTTTCGGACGTGGTCAAACGGTCCGAATTTACAACAGCTCCAAGCGTGAAATTGCACGCGGCTTAGTTCGTTATAATGCCTCCGATCTTCAATTGATTAAAGGGCTACAGTCAACTCAGGTTGCTGACACCTTGGGGTATCATTATGGTCCAGAAGTGGTCCACCGAGACGATATGGTCATTCTATAGATTTTAGTTCACAAGTGTGTTATGCTGTGTAAACACGCATATGTGCAGATATTTCATAGTATCTCATCACTCTGTACCGTTATCAGGTATGCAGGTGGGTGATGTTCTGATCTAAAGTGGACACTATGTGACACTTTGGACTTATGGTATACAGATTCACCTGCGTTGTGTAAAATGCATGGTTTATTTTGTAGACAACATGTATGTCAGTTTAAGGGAGCAAGTGGCATGCTGAACATGGAACAAATTGGAGCACAGGCACGCGCAGCTTCTCGTGTGTTGATGCAAGTATCAATGGAGGGGAAGAACCACGCACTTGATACAATAGCAACCGTTCTCCTCGAGCATACTGACGCTATTCTCCAAGCCAATGCCAAAGATCTTGAAGAAGGCCGTAGTGCAGGTCTTTCTGACGCGTTGCTTGATCGTATGTTGCTGACAGCGTCGCGTTTAGAGAGCATTGCTCAGGATGTTCGCAATGTTGCCCAACTCCCTGATCCGATTGGTGAAGTGTACGATGCTGCAACATTACCAAACGGTCTGCGTATGCATAAGCGGCGTACTCCGTTTGGGGTTATTGGTGTGGTCTATGAGGCACGTCCTAACGTAACAGTTGATGTTGCTACGTTGTGTCTCAAATCGGGAAATGCAGCCATTTTACGCGGCGGAAAAGAGATTAAACATTCTTGTGCAATTCTTGGAACAGTTCTTCAGGAAGCGTTACAGCGGGCAGGATTACCTGCTCAGGCCCTTCAGGTGATTGATGATCCTGATCGTGCATTAGTAGAAAAGCTTCTGCGTCTTGATGCGTATGTTGATGTCATTATTCCGCGTGGTGGTGCAGGACTGCATCAGTTCTGTCGTGAACATGCCACCATTCCTGTTATCACTGGTGGGATTGGTGTGTGTCATATTTACGTCGATCACGCTGCTGCACTTGATACAGTTACACCTATTGTGCATAATGCTAAGGTGCAGCGACCTAGTGTTTGTAATGCGCTTGACACACTCCTGATACATCGTGAGATTGCAGCAACTGCACTCCCTTTGATAGCACGGGAGTTGCTTGCAAGCAACGTCGAATTGCGGGGAGATGAAGAAAGTCTGGCGCTGTTGCAGGCTGCTGGTGTTCAGAGTGAGCACATTGTGCCGGCACAGGCAGATGATTTTGGAACAGAATTCTTGGCCTTGGTACTGTCAATTCGTATTGTTGATAGTCTGGCAATGGCTGTAGAGCATATTGCACACTATAGCACTGGTCATTCAGATGCCATCCTGACCGAGGATCAGCAGACTGCAGAGATGTTTGTGCGAGCTGTCGACTCATCAGTCGTTTTCGTCAACGCATCTACTCGTTTCAACGATGGTGCTCAGATGGGGATGGGTGCAGAGATTGCGATAAGTACGCAAAAGATGCATGTACGAGGCCCTATGGCATTGCGTGAATTGACAACCTATAAGTGGGTCATTGAAGGAAATGGACATGTAAGACCATGATCAGCAAAGGAAATGCAGAACATTATGTATGGGGTGCCGGTTGTGATGGGTGGCATCTTGTCAAAAATCCAGAATTGAGTGTTATCCATGAGCGTATGGCTCCAGGAACATCTGAAGTACAACACTTTCATCGGACATCGCGGCAGTTTTTCTTTGTGTTATCGGGTACATTGAGTGTAGAGATCAATGGTAAGCGTCAGTCGCTCCAAGCTCAACAGGGGGTCGAAGTTTTGCCAGGGGTATCACATCAGGTTGTAAATGAGACTGATATGGATGTGGAATTTCTCGTGATTTCACAGCCGCCCAGTCATGAAGATCGTGTGCTGGTGATCCCATAATAAGGCTGTATAACAACCAGCTCTGTTCTTGACAACCGTTGCAAAAGCTGGTAGATTATGAAGTAATTAAGAGGGCGGGAGTGGCGCAATGGTAGCGCACCTGCTTCCCAAGTAGGTGGTTGCGGGTTCGAGTCCCGTCTCCCGCTCCAAAAAAGCAAGTCACATCAACATTGATGTGGCTTTTTTGTACTTTGATACTATCGAGTCTGTATAGCTATCTGAAAAGGATATCTAGGTGTCTTTGGTTGTTTTAGGAGCTGCAGCTGTGTCAGGCTCCTGCTCTTCTTTGGTATAGCGTTTGAGGGTAACTACTATTTTGCTTAACTGGTTGACGGACTCCTGAAGTTGCTCAATAAGTTCTGGCAATTCTTCATCTTTAAAGGTACCGTTCGATAACCGATCAACCTCATTTCCAAGGACACTGATTGGGCCATATAGCTCATACGCAAGAATATCCAACACCTTATCAGATGGAAGATCTGCCCACGGGTGCGGTTCCTTTGGTGTATGTTGGTGTTGGGTTTCAGCCATTAAAGTCTCCTGTAGAACTCACTATATGTTTTCTTGAAGATATGGTGTTATACAGAAGGGTTTACTATGACATGTGATGATTTTTTGGAAAAGGTATACTTGTTTGACGTGCCTTGCGGAATTCTTCATCGTTTAGTGAGCTTTCACCGAGGAAGTAGAGAACTTCTGCCTGTTGATCGAACCGATATCTTCGGATCATCCAGCGACCTTCATCTCCCTGCCGTAAAACATCAGTATCCCATGCGAATGAGTGAGCATCGTAGTGTTCTCGTACAAGCCATACGAGTTCTCCAGAACGAAATGTGTGTGCGAGGCGTTGTCGTGACTCATGTTGACTCTCAGGTGCTATTGTCGACAGTGCGCCAAGTGTATCAGATGTTGTGGGTAATGTTGACGAATCTTGCATCAAAAATGTTCCTTCGTACAAGAGGATTTCTTACAATTTAGCCTTCTTATTATACCATACGGCACTTGGTAACATTGGGTTGGACAGATACCATTTCTCTGGTACAATGCTGTATTTGAATGGATCGAAACTCGTCACACATGCCACTGAAGAAAACAAAGGTGTAATCGGCATTGCTGACTTTTCACCATCCTTATATGTTTTCATTACAAGCAATACCCGATAGAAATTCTTATTAATTTATCTTGTACAGAGAGGTCAAATACGTGAGTTTGATAAGTACTGATCTGTTATTTACACCCATACCAGAACGAATCGCTCGATTGCGTGAGCTAGCCTACAATCTCTGGTGGAGTTGGCACAGTGAAGCTCAAGATCTCTATCGTCAGATAGACCCAGATCTATGGGAACAGGACTATCATAATCCAGTGAATTTTTTGCGTGATGTGCGTCAACAGCGTTTAGAAGCTGTCCTTTCCGACCAAGACTATCTGAATCAGTATGACCAAGTGCTGAGTAGTTTTGATCAGTATGTCAACGCAACAGATACCTGGTTTGCACAGACATATCCTGATACCAGTGGAGAAATGATTGCGTATTTCTCTGCAGAGTTTGGCATCCACGAATCGTTGCCTATTTATTCAGGAGGTCTGGGTGTGCTGGCAGGCGATCATGTGAAAGAAGCCAGCGATCTTGGTTTGCCATTCGTAGCAGTCGGGTTCATCTACCCACAAGGGTATTTTCGCCAACGATTGGATCCGAGTGGCTGGCAAGAAGCGATCTACAACAAACTCAATTTTGCTGATATTGCTGCTATGCCTGCCCTCACTGCAGACGGTCGGGAGGTAGTGGTAGAGGTTGAGCTTCCCGGACGCACGATCTATGCAAAGGTTTATCGCATTCAGGTCGGGCGCGTTTCACTCTTGTTGATGGATACCGATATTCATCCCAATAGCCCACAAGACCGCGAATTGTCAGCGCGTTTGTATGGTGGTAACCAGGAAATGCGTGTAGCACAGGAAATTGTGTTAGGTATTGGTGGGGTGCGTGCGTTACGTCAGTTGGGTGTCAATCCGACTGTATGGCACATGAACGAAGGTCACTCTGCTTTCCTCGTGCTCGAACTTGCACGTGAGTTGGTTCAGGGTGGCATGAGCTTTGCCGATGCTGCTGAGAAAGTCCGCACACACTCTGTATTCACGACTCACACCCCTGTCCCCGCTGGGAATGATGCCTTCCCTGTCCAATTAATTGAAAAGTATTTCTGGCAATATTGGTCACATTTAGGAATAAGCCGTGACGAGTTCATGAATTTGGCCTTGCAGCAACAAAGCTGGGGACCAACCTTTGCTATGACCGTACTGGCCCTGAACTTCTCAGATCGCCATAATGGTGTGAGTAAGTTGCATGGTTCGGTGGCACGTGGTATGTGGCAATGGCTGTATCCAGAAAAGAGCCAGGATGAAGTTCCGATCATGTCTATTACCAACGGTATTCACACATTTACCTGGATCGCTCCTGAGATGCGCCGCTTGTATGATGCCTATCTTGGCCATGATTGGGAAGCGCATATCGATAATACGGATCTTTGGAAAAAGATCTACGAAATTCCTGATGCAATGTTGTGGGAGACTCACTTGCAGTGTAAACGACGGCTTGTTGCATCTGCTCAGGCACGCCTGCGTGGTCGTCTGATGCGGTTGGGAATGGACTCTGGTAGTGCAGTTGTGCTGGATGCAAATGCGCTTACTATCGGTTTTGCGCGTCGTTTTGCTACCTATAAACGTGCGACTCTGTTGTTCAAAGATCATGATCGACTCAAGGCTATTTTGAATAACCCGGATCGCCCGGTTCAGTTTGTCTTTGCTGGAAAAGCACACCCAGCAGATGAGCCAGGGAAGCTCTTTATTCAGCAAGTATATCAGCTTTCGCAACAGCCTGGCTTTATTGGGAAGATTATTTTCCTTGAAGAATATGATATGTACATTGGTCGTGAACTTGTTCAGGGTGTTGATCTTTGGCTCAATAACCCACGGCGCCCAAATGAAGCCAGTGGGACCAGTGGCCAGAAAGCCAGTTTGAATGGCAGCCCTAACTTAAGCATTCTCGATGGATGGTGGCCAGAGGCTTACAATGGTCGTAATGGATGGGTGATCGGTGAAGAACGGGAATTTACCAACTACGATGAGCAAGACTGGTATGATTCACAGCACTTGTATCATGTGCTGGAAAATGAGGTTATCCCAACGTTTTATAATCACGATGCAGACGGCATATCTAAGGATTGGGCGGCCTACATGAAAGAAGCGATTGTAACGGTCGCACCGGTATTTAGCACACGTCGCATGGTAAAAGACTATGTGACTTCCCTGTATGTTCCTTCAATGGGTGCTCTTGTCACTGAGTAACTTCTCTCTCCCGACGCAAACAAACCGCGAGGCTGTTAGCAACAGTCCTCGCGGTTTTTGTGATTATGGATACAGAATCAAGTTATTCCTGACCGAGCTTTCGCTTTAGTTCAGCCAGTTCAGAGTCGACATTCATGTCGCGCTCAAGGTTTCGGAATTTATTCTCCAACGTACCGGCTTCTAGTTGAGTCATGGCATCTGCTTGTGCTAAACGGTCGTCAACTTTTTCTTCGAGCCGATCAAGTTTGTCGAGGGCAGAGATATTGCCAAGGCCACGTGCAGTTCGATGAATAGCTTCCTGGGTTCGTGCACGATTCTTCTTCGCAACAATCAACTCTTTTTTGGCTTTCGTTTCTGCAATACGTGTTTCCAACTGAACCAGAGCATTTTCTAACAACTCAACTTGTTGCTCCTGCTCATCTGATTGTTTGATATACTGCTCGGCCATCTTCGCCGCTTGTACTTTGCGGGACAGGGCAGCCTTTGCGAGTTCTTCATCACCTGCACGAAGAGCAGCTTCCGCTTTACGCTCCCACTCTTCTGCTTCGGCCATGTATTGTGCTTCACGTGTGTTAAGCTTGGTCGCATCGGCCATCGCTGCGGCCACGTTTGTCTTTGCCTCAAACAACTCATTATTGAGCTGACGAAGATATTCATCAGCCATTTTCTCAGGATCTTCTGCGCGATCAAGCATGGAGTGGACATTTGAACTTAACAGATCACGAACACGGCTGAAAAGAGAGGTCATACCAATCTCCTTGTACAGTGAAAAATACACTATTAATAGTAAGCTTTTGATCTCGGAACATGCAACAATGTGTTTGTTCTGGCATATATTTGCCATTTGGCTATTCTAGCACGAAGCACATCTATTATTCAACATATGTACGTAATGACCAGCAAAAAAGTTACATAGCTACTGCGGTATTTGGGTTCAAAGGGGGCGTCGATTGGGAACTCCAACAGTTCTTGGATAACGTGCCGGTGTTGGGTGTTCTTTTCGAATGACCACAATATTATGATGATGCATGTTTGGGAGTGTTATGTTGGTAATTGAAGCATTACCACCGCCAAAATTTTGGCTCGCTGCTGTTGCTTGTCTAGCTTCTTCTTGAGCTTGTTGGCCTTTCAATGATAGAAATTGCCCCCCTACACGACATAATGGGAGACAGTACTCGGATAGCACACGCAAATTGGCAACTGCCCGTGCTGTTACCACATCATATTGTTCACGATGGCTTGGTGATTGCCCTAGTATCTCGGCACGCTCTGCGATAATCACAACGTGTTCCAGATTAAGGGTGTTGACTATATGTCGTAAGAACGTTGTTTTTTTTTCGATGCTTTCCACCAATGTCAATTGTATCGTTGGGTATGCGATTTTTAGCGGAAGTCCTGGAAATCCAGCTCCTGTGCCAATATCGATGAGTGATTGTGGAATATCATACCAACAAGTAGCACAAGAAAGTGAGTCTAAGAAGTGGTGTGTAACTATTTCATCTTTGTCCACAATAGCTGTTAAGTTAATGTGCTCGTTCCACCGACGAAGCTCATCTGCGTAGAAGTGGAATTGATCGAGTTGTGGTTGATGTAAGTGTATTCCCCATGAAGTGGCTATATCTCTCAAAACGTTTATCATAGTATTTTGATAATTAAGACAATCCCTTTTGGTCATGACTTGGTTGAGATGCCTTTGCTCTATACAACCTCTGGGTTTCAATATACGAAATAACCGTGTCTGGAGTTAGATATCGAATTGGTTGTCCTTGCGACAAACGTTTTCGCAACTCGCTACTTGATATGTCCAAGCTAGGTCCTTCAAGTAACGTCAGCTGGGTTTTCAACTGTGGTAGTGTCCCAGTAAGTTGCTCCGGGGATATCTGTATACCGGGTCGTTTTATTCCCACTATTTTTGCTAGTTCAAGTAGCTTTGATACATTGTACCAGCGTGACATATCTGTTAATGCGTCAGCACCCATGATAAAGTGTAGGTCGTACAATCCCTGTTCGTGCAAAGTTGTTAGTGTTGTGACTGTGTATGATATACCAGGACGTCTTACCTCTATAACTGATGGTTCAAAGAAAGAATTGTCCTGACATGCGAGTTGTACCATAGTGAGTCGATGTTCGGCAGATGCCATAGGTTGATGTTTTTTCAGAGGTTGTTGTGCAGCAGGTATGAATAGAATTCGTCTCAACTGCAATGCAATACGTACCTCCTCCGCAATTGCTAGATGCCCATAATGGATAGGGTCAAAAGTCCCTCCGAGAATACCAATACGTTGTTTCATGTTTAGTCAACTAGTTTAAACTGTACCTACGTATAAAAACAGATTGACGCACGATTGCTCGTACGTCAATTACTATAGCGTAGCAGTTTTTGAAATACAAGAAGACGTATTATTATCATTATAGGCCAAAGTCGTCTTCTTGGCGGAAGCGACGTGTTTGCGCCAACGGCCGCTCGTAAATTGATAATTCTTCATTCTGTTGTACAACTGGTCGGCGACGTTGTGTGGTAGGTCGTTCTTCGTAGTACTGATTCTCAGTGTTGGGAGCCTCCAAAATCATTTCTTGTTGACTCACATCACGATCCTCAGATAGTGTTGTCTCTACCAAGCTCTCACCAATATAATCAAGTACGTCACGGATATCATCGTTGTCTTCTAGTGACCCAAACGGTACTGTTGCACCGCTAATAGTCTTGACACTCTGACCAATTTCACCAAGTGTACGATCAATACCCGACACGAGCCCACGCATAACTCCAGCCAGTTCTTCACGCTCCTCAACAGTGAGATTTGCAAAACCAAGGAGTGCTTTCTCTTGGGCTCGTAATAATGTTGCCCGTAGAATCGCAATATCTGCCTGTGTTTGTAATTCATAGCGTTTTACTAGATGTGCCTGACGGACTTGCTCTACCAATTCTTCAGAAGTTACTGGAGTCCAGAGGAGTGCTGGTATAGCAATAAACCCTATAATACCAACTAGAACTTGGTGGTACACTAGATTACTCCCGACAACGACTTGTTCAGTCATCCACCAACTCCATTGTAACTGGAATGAGTAATAAACGAGGAATAGTGCACATGCAACTACTGCCATATAACCCCAGGTACGGGCGTTGATCTTTTGTAAGAGCATCCCCCCTGGCGACCAAGGTATCAGAAAGGACGTCAATGCCGGAGGTGCAAGAACCAAAATAAAAGTATATGCTATAGCAACGGCCAGGTTATCCGTAAGATGCGACTGTACTCCCCACCAATAAATGGCAGAGCATCCCATCGCAATAAATGCAAGAATAGTGAGCAACATTTTAGAAGTGAATTGAAAGCCACTACCTCGCCGGCGTTGCCCTCGAACCATATCTAAATAGCGACTGCCCAAAGTAATTTACTCCTTTCACAGATATACACCTCATATGACTATTTGAGAGATATCTGCTGGTCAATATATTAATTTCCTGGTTGTATCACATCATCTTGTAATACATAAGCTTCTACAGTCTCCATATAGCCAGCGGAGGACATTCGCTCCACTACAGCGGGAGAAATAGCGGTTAATCCAAAATTTTGATTAATCGTGTAAGGTACTTCCAGAGCAGGAACTTCGTTTGGTCCATAGAGAAATCGAGCTTGGGCCGTGAATTCGCCAAGCAAGCGACCTATTTCCAAACTCTGTCCAGTTAGTGGATCAAACCACATTAATGATACAGGAGCAGTTGCTATATAATTCTGAGGTTGCTCAAATGTTTCACGTTGTGCTTGCTGTGCACGCCAGCGTTGTTCGCCTGTCTGAGGCTCAATAGTTTGCGGGACAATCGTAGCTACAACAGGAGGCGGTGTTGATGGTAGTATCGTCGGTTCGCTTGTTGTTGGTGAGATTGACATATTGTCATCCTGCAAGTCGTCGGGAGGTGTTGGACTAAGCTGTAGTGGCTGAGTTGGCGTCTGCACACCTAACTGAGAGGAGGAATTACCTTCAGTAGTGGTTGGTATCTGCAGTGGCAACGGTTGACTACAACTAGTTAACAGCACTACTGGCAAAATGGCCCACAAACGAAACACCTTACTCCTTATCTATAATATATAACGTTATTCATACACATTTAGTTGCATACAATATTGACTTTTACTCACCATACACTAAATTTAAACATTTAACAATAAATCAATAGTCCTAAGTGATATTACCACTTCTCGTAGTGAACGTGATTTCTTTACACTTCAGATCCTTAAAGAAAACTAACAAATATACTGTTCTTATGGTACATAAGCACACATTAATACATCTCGTTATTTTAACATATGCGATGTAGAACGTCAACCAATTTCTATGTACATAAACATTACAAATACGAGATATCGTATATTCCATAAGATAAAGATTTCTTTCTGCTTGCGCTCTTTTGAAATTTGTGAATTGTGGTCTGCCTCCCTTGCGTTTTGTGTTTGAAAGCCGTATAATAAAATCGATGTATACCATATTTTAGGATACGTATTCTGTCCTATCCACCGATATACTGGGAAAGATATTATGGAGCAGCCAGATCGAGTAATGCTCGATGACCAAAGTTCTTCAGCCATAAATGGTAGTAGCGAATCAAATCATTATCTGATGGACGATTCTGAAGACCGTGCACTCATGGAGCAGTTTCTGAAAGATCCTGCTCATGATTATCGGAATCTTCAATATGGAGATACCGTTGATGGAACCATCATACGCATTTATGATGACGAGATTTTGGTTAACGTTGGTGCTAAAGCGGAAGGTGTAGTGCCTATACGTGAGATGCAATCACTTGCAGCAGAAGATCGTGATGCTCTAAAGTCTGGTGACGTGCTGCTCGTTTTTGTTGTGCAGTCTGAAGAACGTGAAGGTCGTGCGATTTTATCAATAGATCGTGCACGGCAAGAGAAGAGTTGGCGTCATTTACAAAACGTGTATGATAATAATGAAGTGATAGATGCTAAAGTTATTAATTACAACAAGGGTGGCTTGTTAGTTAATTTGGATGGTGTTCGTGGCTTTGTTCCAGCCTCGCAGGTAAGTGTTATCAGTCGTGGCCCAGAGACTCAAAAGCAGAGTGATATGGCTAAACTGGTTGGAACAGACTTGCCACTAAAAATTATAGAAATCAACCGTAATCGTAATCGTTTAATTCTCTCTGAACGCCAAGCTGTTCAGGAAGTTCGCGAAGGGCGTAAAGGCGAATTACTTTCTGCTCTTGACGAAGGCGATGTCCGTAATGGTGTTGTGACTTCTGTGTGTGATTTTGGTGCTTTTGTTGATATTGGAGGTGCTGACGGATTAGTCCATCTCTCAGAAATTTCTTGGAGTAGAGTCAAGCATCCAAGTGAAATTCTACAACCTGGCGATAATGTCAAAGTACAAGTTCTTGGTATTGACAATGATCGTAAGCGAATTGCTTTGTCCATAAAACGTACCCAGGAAGAACCATGGTTGACTGTCAGTGAACGATATCAGCTTGGTCAAATGGTCGAAGCAACAGTAACTCAACTTGCCTCATTTGGTGCCTTCGCGCGTATAGAAGATGGTATAGAAGGTTTGATACACGTATCTGAAATGGGTGATGATCGTATACAGCATCCGCGAGAGGTAGTACAAGAGGGGGCGCAAGTTCAGGTGCGGATTATTCGTATCGATCCTGTTCGTAAACGTATTGGATTAAGTATGCGTCAGCCTGGTGAGGGTGGTGCACCAGAAGATGAAGTAGATATTGTAGAAGAGGAGCAGGATGGAGTGGAAGAAGCTGATACAAATGTCGACTCTGACTGATTATCATGTAATCCTGAATCCTTACTTGTAGTTGCGGTCTTTTGACTGCTGTAGTGCGTGAGCTTATGGTATGATTGTTATATGTGTATGTAGGATCTGTGGTGTGTTCCATGAGTTGACGACGTATCCGACAAAGTGGGCTCTTGCGAGCTAGTTTGGAGTATGGTTATGTCCGATCGGGCATTTGATAAGTTTACGAAACGAGCAAAACAAGTCTTACAACTTGCAACAGAAGAAGCACGTGCTTTTAATCATCCATATATTGGAACTGAGCATATATTGCTTGGTCTTATTCGCGAAGGTGAAGGGGTTGCTGCACGTGTTCTTGATGATCTTGGGGTGAAACTGGCTCAAGCCCGTCATGCGGTTGAGTTTATTGTTGGGGTTGGTGAAGGACCTGCACGTCAAGATCAAGATCTTACTGCTCGTGCGAAAAAGGTAATTGAGTATGCTGTTGATGAAGCAAAACGCTTGAATCATCACTATATAGGCACTGAGCATTTGTTACTGGGTTTAGTGCGAAATGGCGAAGGGGTTGCCACAGGTGTGTTGGATATTATGGGTGTATCACTAGAACAGATTCGTACACAAGTAATGCGTGTCTTGCGCCAAGGAACTACTAGTAGCAGTGTGGAACGAACTGCGTCCAGTTCACCATCACAAAGACAAAGTAAAACCCCTTATCTTGATGCTCTTGGTACTGATCTTACCGAAATGGCCGAAGCAGGACGACTCGATCCAGTTATTGGCCGACAGAACGAGATTGATAGAGTTATTCAAATTCTTTCGCGGCGTAATAAAAATAATCCTGCACTTATTGGTGAACCTGGTGTCGGTAAGACTGCAATTGTCGAGGGCCTAGCACAACGTATTATTGCCGGCGATGTTCCTGATAGCATCAAGAGCAAGCGTGTTGTAACACTTGATATGGGCGCTCTTGTTGCTGGTACGAAATATCGTGGTCAGTTTGAAGAGCGCTTAAAGCGTGTAGTAGATGAAATCCGTGAAACACGTTGTATTCTCTTTATAGATGAATTTCATACTATCATTGGTGCTGGTGGTGCTGAAGGAACACTGGATGCTGCCAATATTTTGAAGCCTGCTCTGTCGCGCGGTGAATTTCAAACCATTGGTGCTACCACACTTGACGAATATCGTAAATATATAGAACGTGATGCTGCATTAGAGCGTCGTTTCCAACCAGTCATGGTTGAAGAACCAATTATAGAAGAAACCATTGAAATCTTACGCGGTATTAAGAGCCGATATGAGGATTTTCACCAATTACAGATCGCAGATGAGTCGATCAAAGCAGCAGCGTACTTGTCTGCACGATATGTGCCTGATCGGTTTTTGCCGGATAAAGCGATTGATCTCATCGATGAAGCTGCGGCGCGAGTTCGTATGACTCGTTCTGCAACACCGCCGTCGCTGCGTGATGCACTGCGTGGCTTAGAAGCAATCCGTAAAGAGCGTGAGGCTGCACTTGAAGCACAACAATACGATTTTGCCTCTGATTTGAGTGAACGAGAAGATCACATGCTTGAACGTATCACTCAAATCGAAAATGAAATGGGTATTGGTTCAGAGTCACGTATCACTGAGCGTCCATACGTGACAGAAGAAGATATAGCTGATGTTGTGGCTATGTGGACAGGTATTCCTGTGCAACGTCTTAAGGGTGATGAGACTGCACGTCTTCTTAAGATGGAGGAATTTTTACATGGTCGGGTTGTTGGACAGCAAGAAGCAATTGTTACCGTTTCAAAAGCTGTTCGTCGAGCACGTGCTGGTCTAAAAGATCCCAAACGACCTATTGGCTCCTTCATCTTCTTAGGGCCTACCGGGGTTGGCAAAACAGAATTGGCCAAGACTCTTGCAGAGTTTATGTTTGGTTCCGAAGATCAACTAATCAAAATTGACATGTCGGAGTTTCAGGAGCGACATACCACTTCACGACTTGTTGGTTCCCCTCCAGGGTATGTTGGCTATGGTGAAGGCGGTCAATTAACTGATGCAGTGCGCCGTAAGCCATACTCTGTTGTTCTTTTTGATGAGATCGAGAAAGCACATCCAGATGCCTTTAATCTATTATTGCAGGTTTTGGAGGATGGTAATCTGACTGATGGTAAAGGTCGACGGGTTGATTTCCGTAATACCGTTATTATCATGACTTCTAATGTTGGTACTGAACATATTCGTCGTGCTTCAAAAATTGGTTTCTCGAACAGTGAAGCCGATCTGGATACTGATGATGTTCGTAAGAAGGTAGATGACTCCTTAAAACAGATGTTCAGACCCGAATTTCTCAATCGTGTTGATGCCAAGATTATCTTCCATCCGTTGACCAATGAAGAAATTCGCCACATTGCCTCGATTATGCTTGCTCGCGTAGAAGTACAACTCAAGGAACATGGTATTACACTTGATGTCCGTGATGATGGCTATGAGTTGCTTGGTAAGCGTGGATATGATCCTGCTTTCGGTGCTCGACCACTTCGTCGCATTATTACAAACTTAATTGAAGATCCTCTATCTGAAGGTGTACTGGAAGATCGTTTTCGCCAAGGTGATGTTGTGGTGGTTGACACTGCAACACTTGAAAATGGTGAGGTATTCCTCCGATTACGTCCAGTACGTGAAGTTGATGATCAAGTTGAAGAAGCAGCGGATGCGGTTGCATAACACGAACCATATATGAGTAAAGAAGCCACGAGCATTTGCTCGTGGCTTTTTCTATTTTTATCTGTGTTCGCAGTATTCCTTCGTGGTATAATAACACAATTGATCTAGTTCAATATATGGCTTAAAACACCCTTTTATCATTATGTATCGAGAGAAACTGAGATGCCAAAAGCACGCACCATCTATATTTGTCAGCAGTGTGGCGCACAGCATACACGTTGGATGGGGCGCTGCCCTGAATGTGATACTTGGGACAGCCTTGTAGAGCATATTGAACGCAAAACTTCAACTCCACATATGACATTGAGGAATGGTGTTGAGACGAATCGTGCTGTTTCACTGAGTGAAGTCGCTGCTGGGGAATTTGATAGATTGCCTGTATTGAGCGATGAGTTGGCACGTGTGTTGGGAGGTGGTTTGGTTCCTGGTAGTGTTGTGTTGATTGGTGGTGATCCTGGTATCGGTAAATCGACACTTCTCACACAGGTTGCAGCACACTTTGCGAATCAAATAGGTCAATCATTGTATGTGTCGGCTGAGGAGTCTCCCCAACAGATTAAGCTACGTTCGGACCGGATGCGGTTGCAGTCTCAGGCATTATATGTGTTGGGTGAAACCAATCTGGACAGTATTTTACAGCAAATTGACGCATTACGTCCCAAATTGGTGATTGTGGACTCCATTCAAACAGTATATCTGGAAGATATTTCGTCTGCTGCCGGAAGTGTGAGCCAAGTGCGTGAAGGTGCACTACGATTGCTTCGAATGGCAAAGGAAACTGGTATTCCTATTTTTATTGTCGGGCATGTTACCAAAGAGGGTGCTATTGCTGGACCACGTGTTCTTGAACACATTGTAGATACCGTCCTGTACCTGGAGGGAGATCGGTTTCATCAGTATCGTCTGCTACGGAGTGTAAAGAACCGTTTTGGGTCGACGAATGAAGTTGGTGTATTTGAGATGACACAAGATGGGATGGTTGAGGTGTCCAATCCATCACAGGTCTTTTTATCTGAGCGTAATGCAGATACCCCTGGCTCAACAGTTGCTGTGACACTCGAAGGAACACGTCCTCTTTTAGTTGAGGTTCAAGCATTGACTGCCAATACAGCTAGTGCCCAACCGCGACGTACAGTGAATGGTTTTGATATGAATCGCCTTTTGGTCATTATTGCAGTGTTAAGCAAGCGTGCTGGGTTTCCACTGTTCAGTCAGGATGTGTATGTAAATATAGTTGGTGGTTTGCGTATTACTGAACCGGGTGTTGATCTTGCTGTTGCTATTGCCATTGCTTCTTCCTATCGTAACCAACGTGTGAAATCAAACATGGTCATGGTCGGGGAAGTTGGTCTTTCGGGTGAACTCCGTAATATTAGCCAAGTTGAGCGTCGTATGGGAGAGGCTGCTAAATTAGGCTTTACAACATCACTTATTCCCAGTACCTCCACATCAGTTCCGATCACTCAGCTAGAAGCGACAGAAGTTCGTTCAGTTATAGAGGCAATTGACCAAGCCCTTGATGGTGATTAATGAAAGTTAGTTTAAACTTCTTGGTGCGAATTGCCGGTATGGTAGTTTTGGCATACATCGGCGCGAGCGTTGGTCAGGCGCTATCGAGTTCACCCACAAACGAGACTGAATTGCGTGCGACTGTGCTTTTGGCACTAGCTGGTGCTGGTTTGGGTTTACTTACCACACATCACTGGACTCTTGAGCCAATTCAGGAGGGAATACAATATGTTAAAAGAATTTCGATTACTGAGCTAACAGCAGTTGTCTTTGGTTCCCTTCTTGGACTTATTTTTGCGCTGCTCCTAGCAGTGCCTCTTGGGTATTTGCCATCACCTTTTGGCCAATTTCTACCTATCATTGTTGCAATTGCACTGGGTTATTTTGGTGCAGCACTTTTCTCAACACGAAGAAAAGAATTAGGGAGTTTATTGCAATCATCGCGTAAAATGCCAGTTGTTATTCCGCAACAACAAAGAGAAACAGAAACGCAATCACATTATCTTGTTGATACATCAGCCATTATTGATGGGCGTATTGCCAATGTTTGTCAAACAGGTTTTATTGAAGGAACCCTGCTTGTCCCACGTTTTGTCTTGAATGAACTGCAAACTTTAGCAGACTCATCAGACGATGCACGTCGTAATAAAGGACGGCGAGGGTTAGAAATGCTCAATGTTATGCAGAAAGAAGCAGTGACACCTATAGAAGTAATTGATGTTGATATTGATGGAACGCAGCCAGTAGATGATAAACTTGTGATTGTGGCACGTCAATATCATTGCCCGATTATCACGAATGACTACAATCTTGGACGTGTTGCTGATCTGCAGGGCATAAAAGTGTTAAACCTTAATCAATTGGCAGATGCGGTGCGTCCTCCCGTTGTTCCTGGCCAAGATTTGCACGTCATGATACGTGATATTGGACGAGAGCGAGAGCAAGGGATTTCTTTTCTCGATGATGGAACGATGATCGTTGTTGAGGATGCACGTGAGCTTATAGGACAAACTGTTTCTGCAACAGTAACACGTGTTTATCAGACGCAAACGGGGCGTATTGTATTTGCTCAACTACACAATGGCAGCGAAGGATGATATTTTAGTATCTATTGTATTGCATTTTGTAGGATTTATGCGTGCAGTCATTCAACGAGTCAGCAGGGCTTCAGTAACAGTTACAAATACTGTTGTTGGGCAGATTGAACAAGGGCTACTTGTGTTGTTAGGTGTTGGCACTGAAGATGGTGTTGAAGAAGCAGCTCTGCTAGCAGAGAAAATTGCAACATTACGCATCTTTTCTGATGAGGATGGTCGTTTCAATCTATCCGTTCAGGATATTAGTGGAGATATTCTGGTCGTCTCACAGTTCACTTTATATGCTGATACACGTAAGGGTCGTCGTCCGAGTTTTGTTGCGGCTGCACGACCTGAGCAAGCAGAACCACTTGTTGAAACCTTTATTGAGTTCCTACGTAATAAGGATCTATCTGTAGCAACAGGCAGATTTGGTGCACATATGGACGTGTCATTATTGAATGATGGACCTGTCACTATCATATTAGACAGTGCTACATTCCGCGAACCACGCCGAGGTTCATCGTAATGGACAAACAGCATCGAGAAAAGCTATTGAATACTTTAGTAATGTTGATTGTTCGTCAACGTCTGTTGACCCCTATGCAGGTATTCATGGATATCGTTATGCCAGTCGGCTTTTTAGCCAGCCAAGTAATGCTTTTTGTTCGACCATTTACTCCATACGGCCGATGGCGTGATTGTGCAACTGCTTTGAGTGACGAGGAGGGGTGGATAGTGTTGCAAAATTTGATCAAACGTCACGAGTGTTGACAAACAGATCCTTTTGCGTTACACTCGAAACCGTTATACGGCTCGCCGTTGTAAAGAATTGTACGAGGCTCGCCGATGGATCAAATATCCCCAGAAACAATCCTGCTATTGATCATTGTCCTCTCGGTCATGATCATCACTTTGTTGCACCATGCGCGGGCCGTAGCTGGGAAACTGCCATCCTACCGTCGCCCATTGCCGGCGCTGGAGATTGTGCGTCGAGCACTTGAACGAGGTGCAGAGACAGGACGTGCTATTCATCTATCGCCAGGAAGTGGGTCAATAGGAGGCCGTTCAACGACTGTTGAAACAGTTGCAGGTCTGTTGGCTGCAGAACGTGTATCGACAGAAGCTTCCCTTAATGGGGCCCCAATACTTGCGAGTAGTGGGGATGCAGTAGCACATTTAGCCCTACGAGGATTTTTGCGCCAAGCATATCAACGTGCTGGTTTTGGTCAAGATTACGATCCTGCAAATGTACAGTTAATTGCTCACCAAGATCCGCTAGCCTATGCATCAGGTGTTGCAACGCTTTATGGACGTCAACGTCTTGAAGCCAGTCAACTCATCGGGAGTTTTGGCCAAGAATTTCTTCTTATAGGTGAGATTGGTGCACAACAAGGTGTTCCGCAAATAGCTGGATCTACAACTTCGCAATCCCTTCCATTGGTATACCTATCAACAGAAGGAGCGCTTATTGGTGAAGAAATATTTGCGGCGGAGGCGTATCTGTCACGTTCACCTGCACCACAAGCTCGGCTAATGACACAAGATGTTCTACGAACTGTTGTTATTATTACGCTTATTATACTTTTGTTATTGGCAATAGCAGGTATTCCGATTACCTTGTAAGTCGTATATAGGCTTGAATGACATGTCGTTTTTTCGCGATCCTAAACGTTTAATTGCAACCATTATTGCTGGTGTAGCTGGTCTGATTGTGTTGGTTGATTTTGCAGTGAGTGTTCCCGATATTGATCAGATGGCATTAATGTTGATTAACTGGGCAGCACTGCTAGCAGCACTTGCATTGGTTGTTGGGTTGTTGAGTATATCAGTCAGTCACTTTAACCGTGTATGGCGGCGTCAGTCTGATTGGGGATACAGCCTTATTTTGCTTGTTTCTATGCTCGTTGTCATTATCAGCGGTACTGTTGCTGGTGTGGGACTTAACGAGGATGGGACATGGACGTGGACTATTTTAGGTCAGGGTCCGTTTCCTCCAACCTTAATTGATCCACCGATTCAGACATTATTTACTGCTGTTTATCAACCACTTGCAGCTTCTTTTCTTGCATTGCTGGCTTTTTTTAGCCTTAGTGCTGCTTTACGTGCCTTGCAGCGTCGCACAACTGACGCATTGGTGATTATCGGAGTTGCATTAGTGGTGTTGACAATTGCTGCTATTCCCGAGGTTGGTGAGTTGCCAGTCCTGCGTGATAGTGTACAATGGATAGAGAATTTTGTTGTTCTTGCTGGAGCACGAGGTTTGTTGATAGGCGTTGCTCTTGGTGCCCTGGTAGCTGGTGTTCGTATCCTGTTGGGTTTCGATCAACCTTATCTTGATCGGTAGTAACATGAGCCACGATTCTGCTAATAATTCAAACTTACCACCGTGGCTACGTGGTGTTCCGCTCCCACCGCGTCCTGCTGGTACCTCTTCGGCTTTGATGACGCCAATAGTTCCGACTGAGGGAGATCAAACACCTTCTTGGTTGCAGGATCTTTCTGATACGTCGCCAACATCAACTAAGGAGCCATCAGAAGAATCACTACCTGCTTGGCTGCAAGGAGATACAAACGATAGTAGCAGTTTAGATACTCCTGAATCTTTGCCAGATTGGTTACATGATGATTCGATTAGTTCACCTGTCGCGGATACGAAAGAAACCCAAGAAGAATTGCCCAGCTGGCTAAGTGATACTCCAAAGACGTCTGGTACAAAAGAAACCCAAGAAGAATTGCCCAGCTGGCTAAGTGATACTCCACAAACATTGGAGTCCATGCAGGAGACTAGTACATCGCGTGATGTCCCGCAAGAGACTGAAGGCGTTTCTTCAGACGGTGTACCTGATTGGCTTCGTGGATTTTCTGACGAAAGATTGCCTGATCAGTCATTTGATAATTCGTCTGATAGTGATCAAGCATCGTCTTCTTCCGCGCAATTGTTCGATAGTTCATCAAATGCTGATGAAGTTTTCCCATCTACCGAGACATCTCCAACTGGTCTTGCCAGTGATTTTGCTTCTCAGGAAATGCAGGTGCCTCCGATACCACCTCGTGCTGAAAGTGAAAAGTTGGGAGAAGATGCAGTACCACAGGAAACGGAAGGTGTTCCTGACTGGTTACGTGACATTCCTATGGATGAAGTCCGTGAAGTCATGGAAAGTGATGTTGCGGATGATATTACAGTGGAGCCATTCACATTTGAGGATGCTACAGAATCATCTGCCAGAACACCCTCAGAAACTACTCCAAATTGGCTAAACACTATTTCAGATGACAATGATACCAATATGACCTCCTCTTGGTTAGACGATGTCACTTCGCAACCCCCATCGTCGTCAGATGACTCACTCAGTGATGGTGATGCGCCTTCGTGGTTGAATAGTTTTGATGACACGTCTTCCAGTGAAGATAGAGGTGCGGTTTCTCCCTATCAAATGGGTATGCCTGACCAAGGTTCGGATGATTCTTCTTCAACCTTGAATATGGATGCATTTGTAGCAGACACAGATGATAAAGAAATTGACGATACTTCTGCAAATACAAATATGACCAATACGGCCAGTGATGTTCCGAGTTGGTTGCAGGAAGTGGAACAAACAGTTCCTACAATAGATAATTCAGCTGATGATATGCCAAGTTGGCTGCAGAATGATGTATCTGAAGCACCTGTATCATCTGATGCTCCTGACTGGCTCAAGTCAAACTTACCTGATGCAACACAAAGTGATGAGTCTTCTGACGAACCTACTCCTTTATCGGATGATCTTCCACCATGGTTGCAGGCTTCTGATGCTGATACGTCAATATCTGAGCCATTAGCAAGTAGTTCAAATTTGGACACGCCCTCTTTGGATGTACCAAAGACATCTGATCCATCTAATTTCTTTCGAGATGACGATACTTCTTCACAATCTAGTAATTCAACTGATGATTTGCCGGACTGGTTAAAGTACGATGATGGTGATACTTCTGTATCTGCTGAACAAACCACATCAGCAGATACAAGCACAGCATCAGATGACAGCCTTCCTCCCTGGTTGCAGGATGAACCAACAGATACGACACTGCCTGAGTGGTTACGTGGTGCTTCTTTGGATGAACCTAGTACACCAACTGCTGATGCAGAGACTGTCGATACATCTAAATCTGTTCAAGAAACACCAACTGGGGCGTTGAATTGGTTTGAAGAAGCGACTGGAACGTCTTCCACTGAAGATACTAGACGCGATGAGGGTGCATTCCTTAGCGGTACCGATCTTCCCGCGTGGCTAAGTGGATCTCAGCAAGATAAAAAGTCGGAGGTAAATCCTGCTGAAGCACGTTCTCTTGATTGGTTGTCTCGGTTAGGGCCTACAGAAGATGAGATTGTTACAGTATCACCAACAACAACCTCTTCAGTTTCCATTGCGCCACCTGTAATACCTGAACGATCATCATCACAAGTTGCGGCATTAGCGTTGCTTGATAAGCTCGCAGCTGATCCATTTCCTGATAGTGGGGTTGTGGTAGAACGACCTTCACCAAGTGTTTGGCGACGAGTTGGTGTTGAACGTGTACTCTATTTTATATTACTGGTGGTGTTGCTTGGGGCGTTGGCAACACCATCTCTGATCACTACACTACAGGTACCTCCTCAGGTTCCCAGCGCAGAGCCTTTATTTGAGCAACTTAACCAACTGACTGCAAATGATGTTGTTTTGGTTGGATATGAATGGGATGCGCGACGCATTAGTGAGCTTCAACCGCTTGAAGAAGCAGTGCTTGGTCAGCTTATTCGACAGCAGGTAAAATTTGTGCTCGTTAGCACTGATCCTCAGGGCACACTCCTATCTTATAATTTGCGCTACGACCTTGCGGCTGCTGGTTACCGAGGTGCAGCTGAGGACTTTGTGTTACTTGGTTATAAACCTGGGGGAGAGCTGGCGTTGCGAATGATGAGCCAGGATTTTCGTGGTGCGTTTACATCTGATTTTACAGGAAATGATGTGACAAACAGCGGTTTGGTTAATGGTCTTAATACAGGTCGTGAGATTACTGAACTAAGTGACTTATCGATGATTATTGTGCTGGCTGACGAACCTGTGGATGTACAAGGTTGGATGGAACAGGTGCGTCCATCAGTTCCGGAGATGCCTTTTGCATTTTTATTGCCAGCGGAAACAGCGCCTATTATCCAACCATATACGCAACAGGAGAATGTCTTCTATCTGGCTGGCAAACGCGGAGCACTGGCCTATGAGAGCTTGTTCGAGCTATCAGAGGAACGAACTGCACAGATTGCACGAGAGTCTGGCCAGCTACGTCTTGGGTTGCTGGTTTTTGTGGTGCTTTTCGTGATAGGTGCTATCGTGGTCAGTGTTGCGACACTATTTATTTCGCCTAAGAGGGACTCATAATGCCTGCCATTGTGACGGGAGTTTCAGTCATTTTGACCATTATGGTACTTAGCCGTATCGCTGGTGATCTACCTGTGCTACGCGTTGTCCACCGTGTTGCACAGTATCTATTTGTTGGTGTGTCGCTTGGCTTGGCTTTTGTTATTACCTATCATCAAGTCGTGTTTCCTTCACTACAGCAATTGTCAAGCGGTGACAGCGCTACCTGGATTATCTATGGTGTTCCATTTTTGTTAGGTATTTTGTTATTGCCACGCCTTTCAAACCGCCAAGCAGTCTCGTGGCTTGCAAATATCCCTTTGGCCTTTGTTTTTGGGGTGGGTGCAGCACTTGCTATTGGTGGTGCCGTTATCGGGACATTACGGCCACAAATTCTTGATATTGCTAGTCGACCTCTAGAAGGAGATCCAGCCACCATTGCAGGTGTGGTTGTTTTAGCATTGGGGACGATTGCTACTCTATGTACATTTTACTATACTGTACCGCGTGAAGATACGAGTACTGGCCGTCTCATAGCAGTTGCTGCACTAGTTGGTCATTGGTTACTTATGGTTGCCTTTGGTTTCTTCTTTGCGAGCGCTATTCAAACTTATATGTCTGCACTTATTGAGCGTCTGCAATTTCTTCTCAGTGCATTCGGTATTGGATAGATATATTCTACTATCTTTATATATAAGCGTATATTATTACGGATATTCATATGTCCATTGAACCAGGTGCTACCCTTATTGTTGAAATTGGAACATCATCTACACGTGTCACATTGGTTGATGCAGTTGCTGGTGAAGCTCGTCTGATTGGCCAGTTTGAAGTTCCTAGTACTGTTGATCTGCCGTACAATGATCCAGGATTAGCATTTTTTGAGGCTGTGGTTCGCATTGCTGAGTCTACTGGTCGTCAATTAATGGAGGATAATCACCTCCTGATGCCACAAACTCATGAGCGTGATGGTGTTGATGCAGTAGTCGTGGTAACAAGCGCTGCTGGTCCTATGTCGCTTGTGCTAGCAGCAGTGGCAAGTGATATTTCTGCTCGTAGTGCGCTCCATGCCTGCCGCTCTGTATATACGAATATTCTCCAAGTGGTAACCCTCAACGATACATCAGATATGGATTCCAGTAAGGAGAATTCATGGGTTGAACGCCAAGTTCAACGATTACTTGGCCTACAACCAGATGCGGTTGTGATAGCTGGTGGCTTGGAAGGTGGCGCAAACGATGCTTTGATACGCTTGGCGCACACTGTTAGTCTTACTGCAACAACATCTTACATTGATTTAGCTGGACAACAACAACAAGAAGTAACTGTTCGTCCTGTTATTTTTGCAGGCAATGGTGAGTGCCGTGAACGTGTATCTGAAGCCTTGTCTGGTCGTGCAGAAATGCGAATAGTTGATAATGTTCGGCCAACCTTGGATGTAGAGTGTCTTGAGCCGATGCGTCGAGAGTTACTCCAGTTGTACATAGATCGTATTCTGCCAAGTCTCCCAGGTATGTCAGAATTGCGTCGTCTTTCTATTGCCCCGGTACGAACGGTGTGTGAAGCAACTGGCTTAATGACACGTTTTATTGCTGAACGAAACACACGGAATGCACTTACACTCGATGTTGGCTCGGCCAATACCGCTGCCTATTTGCATAGTCGAAAACGGTTTACGCCAGTCGTTATGGGTAGCGTCGGGGTTGGTTTTGGAGTCGGTACAGTATTGGCAGAACGTGGTGTGGAGGCCATTGCACGCTGGCTGCCATTTCCTATGAAAGAAGAAAATCTTGTCCATCAATTGTTAAATAAACTTCTACGACCACACACTGTCCCATCAACCAAAGAAGACGTGTATATTGAGTATGCTGTCGCACGTGAAGCGCTTGTGATGGCACTGGCTGCTTTGTGGGATGAACGACCAGGGGCACCATACGATATTGTTATTGCCAGTGGTAATGTCTTTTCGCATGCGCCTCATGCTGGTCTTGCTCTTTTGGCTTTGTTGGATGCATTGCTTCCTGGTGCTGAAGAGTCTGGTGGGCGTGCTATTGATTTTCATTTAGATACGTTGGGGCTTGTTAACGCATGTGGTGCGCTGGCCTTTGCTAACGCTGATGCTGCATTAACATTGTTCGAACAAGATTTGTTGCGTAATACCCCACTTGCAACCTGTATTGTTGCACAAGGAAATGGCCGTTTTGGTGAGGATGCCGTCGAAGCAGAGTTACAAGTGGTGGGAGGCGAACAGAAACAGATTGTTGTTGAACATGGCAGAATTGGCCGACTTTCGCTACCTCCTGGCCGGAAAGCTCAATTGCGTCTCCGCCCTATTGGATCTGTTCGTATTGGCTTCAATGCCCCTGGCGATGAAGTAAAAACTGATGTTGCAGAGATTAGCGGAAGTGCACTTGGGGTTGTAATTGATGCTCGGGGTCGGCCATTACGTCTCCCCGATGAAGCAAGTGAACGTCAACGCCTTATCTGGGATTGGCTTGTTGCGCTTGGGGTTGAAACCGACTCATTCCCCTATGATTTGTCTCCTTCTGCATTGGAGATTGAAATACCTGATGTGGTATTTGCTTCAAGCGATAGTGATACATCAAGTTCTTCACCACAGACAACGGAACTGGAAACTGATGTGATAACAGAAGAAGATCCAGCTTCTATTGAGAGTGAGTTGGCTGGTCTTCGTGAGACGGTCGAGGAACCAAAGAAGCGTGGATTGTTTGGTCGTAAGTAAGGGAGTAGTAGCTTGCGTTCAAAGTCTTCTACTACTCCACTAACCCACTATTTATCCCTCTTGAATAGAAATACTGATGATTTCCTCGCCTGGTTCAGTTGGATTCATTTGAGGATCTCGTAGCGGGATATCGTCAACAATATCCTGTCCCTCAAGCACTTCACCAAAGATGGTATACTGTTCGTCAAGGAAATCGGCTGGTGCAGTAGTGATGAAGAATTGTGAACCAGCGCTATCTGGCATTTGTGGTCGGGCCATAGCAACAATACCGGGTTGATCAAAGAGTACTTCGCTTGTAAACTCATCCCTGATAGTATAGCCAGGTCCTCCTGAACCATCACCTGCTGGGTCGCCCCCTTGCGCCATAAAGCCATCCAACACACGATGCCAGGTGAGACCATCGTAGAAGCCTTCCTGTGCAAGAAAGACAAAATTATTGACCGTTTCTGGTGCAAGATCTGGTCGTAATTGGATGAGAATATCGCCACGAGGTGTTTCAATAGTTGCTTTATAATCGCTTTCTGGGTCAATAGTCATTTCAGGAGGAGTGTCATAGAGCCCATCTGATGCTGTGTTAGCTGTGTCGCCATCAGCTGCAGTCGTATCTTCATCAGTAGCTGCTGTATCTGTGTTTGTACCGTTTTCCTCTGTTGTTCCCTCATCGGTGGCATCACCAAATGCTTCAGGCTGTTCACCTTCTGCTGGAATGCCTGCTGTTTCAGTTGTAGCTCCTGGTCGGCTCATAGCAAGCACAACACCAAGTACTACAAATATAGCAATTACGCTAATGGCTGATAGAATGGCAGGCAGACGACTCTGTTGTGGTGCTGAGCGTGCCTTTTTAGATCGTGATGATGTTTTGCTCATAGTTTTCATTCCTTCAATGCATCTGTCGTTTTGCTTCTGGCAAGCCGGTATTATACCCGATTTTTGTAGTCTTTCTCAAAGATGGGTTGGGTTGTACGAGGCTATATGTTGTATAAACAACGTTATTGATTACTCAAAGGGAGAAATGTATGATGTACGGGTAATCCCGCTAATTCCCTATACATTAAGAATGTGGCACGCCGACCGCTAGGTGTGCCATTAGGTTCATAACAAGCGCCACCGGGGCATTGAGTATCTTCAACAAATGGAATGGTCACAATCCCCCATCTCTGTGCATTTGCCCCATCTGCGGGAGGAAAATCTTCATATTTAAACCAGAAGACTCGTGTAACCTCAGGTTGTCCGTTGCAGATTTGGCGTGCGGCAAGTGATGTATATACATCCCGTAGGAATGACATTTGACCAGCTTCTGTCTGTGGTGGCTGACTTCCCTTTGGACCATCGAAGTCAAATCCGACATTGTACCCAACCTCCGTCACCCAGAAAGGGACACAGGGATCGCCAACGGTTTCGAGTTCACGACGCATCCGGTCAGCACCTCGATCAATAAGCTTGTTATTGGGAGAAAGTCGAATCTCTTCAGGATAAGGATGGTAGCCAATGCCATCCGTCGGGTAATATCCATAGCTGCTCTCAAATGCCACAAAGGAACTTGTATCAGTATACATGGCACGGAGGTATTCAGCATCTGTCATGACGATTTCGCCCTCTTCATCGCTGGTTCCACGAGGGTGTAGACCTCCAATGATAATAGGGGTGTCTTCGGCGCATCCATGGCCTTGATCTGTAGGGTTAATGTTTTTGCAAAAGCGATAGAATTTAGTGTGGAGACGCGCAGCAATGGTAGGATCAATAGCATCACCATTTGGAAAAAGACGATTGTGTTCGTTCAAGATTTCATATGCATCAATACTCCCCCGATATCGATCAGCAATGGTAAGTGCACGAGTAAGCCAAGTGTCCATGTACGCATTAACGCCGCCGCCATATTGTGATGGAACATTAAATGGCCCTTCATTTAATTGTTGTGGTGCAGTGGGGATCAGGCTGAAATTTAGCAGGGCTAAGACCTTAAATCCGTATCGTGGAGCAATATTTTTAATAAAGTAATCATTCTTGGCAATCTCTTGTTCCACAAAAGCCGATTCG
>JBCDFA010000012.1:0-55541 GCA_039178835.1 Chloroflexota bacterium | reverse complement strand
GCTCCCGCGAGGCTAAAAGGCTCCCGCGAGGGGAGCCTGTGCATGGATGGGGAAAAGATGGGGCTGCCATTAGCGGATGAGCAGCGGTAGAAAGACGCGGGTTTCTTCGATAGGTGGTGTGTCTGGTGTTGCTGTTGGGGTTGGCATTACGGTGGCTGTCGCCGTCGGAGTGCTTGTAGCAGTTGGGGTTGCCGTCGGGGTGCTCGTGGCGGTTGGGGTTGCTGTCGGATCTGGCGTTTGTTGACCAACCAGCCGCTGCCCAAAGATTTCAAACTCATTGTTGACCAGTGGCGCCGTATTATCGTCGCCAGACCACGCAACGAGATAGGTATTGTTCTGACTGTTGTACCCAATAGCTGGACTATAGGGCTGATAGGCGCTATTGTCGTCTGGTCCCATATCGCTGATGCGAAAGTCATCTTCCCCCACTTCGGCACCAGTTAGACCATTGAGTCGTTGCCCATAGATCTCGTATTCTTCTGCATCCATAGTACCAAAGAACGTATCCACTGCCCATGTCACCAGATACTCCTGATCCATAGGATTGTAGACAATAGCTGGCTCATTCGCGGTATACCTTGCACTTTCGGAACCCGTTGTACTGATCAGAAAGTCATCGTCGCCAAGTTCTTCGCCGCTCGCACTGAGCCGTTGCCCATAGATCTCATAATTGATGTCAGAGTCATCAAGCCCGCCCGACCAGACGACCAGGAACTCTTGCGTGGTGTCGTTGTAGATTATAGCGGGGTCAGAGACCACAAAATTGAGATCAAGATCAAAGCCCATATCGCTGATACGAAAGTCGTCATCCCCAACCTCTGCGCCTGTCGCGGCATCAAGGCGCTGGGCAAAAATCTCCAGACCTTTGGTATCATCATTACCTGCCCAAACCACCAGAAATTCATTCTCTTCTGCGTGATAGGCTGCATCAAGTCCATATGGCATCATGGTGGTAATGGTAAGACTTTCACCAACTAGCTCTCCCGCGTTGGTGAGCCGTTGCCCAACTGTGCTGAACTCATCATCGTCTCCGGTTATATCGCTCTCCCAGACGACCAGATACTCATCAGCAGTGCTGTTGTAAGCAATCGAGGGTAATGTAGCGAGATATCCAGATGTGGTAATGGGCTGATCAATCCGAAAATCGTCTATGCCTATAGCAGCGCCGGTGCTGGCATCTAGCCGTTGCCCATAGATACCGCCGGGCGTTGGATCGGGGCTTAACAGGTCATACGCGGCCCAAACAACCATGTACTCATCGGCGTTGGGGTTGTACACAACATCAGAGGTGAACGCCCTGAACTCTGGATCTATGTTTGCACGAACCTGACTGATTTGGAAATCGTTGGTACCAATCTCCTGGCCGGTATCAGCATCAATACGCTGTCCACGTATCTCCACAGCATTGAGGGACTGATCGTCGCCAGACCAAGTGACCAGATACTCATGGCTTTGGCTGTTGTAGGCGATAGCTGGTGAGGAAACACCGAAGCTTGCATTGCCATCTGGCCCCATGTCGCTAATCCGAAAATCATTTGTTCCTACTTCTATATCAGCAGTAACAAGTGCATTATGGTCTGTACCATACACAACAGGGTTATTCATAAAAGCTAGACCAGTAAGGCTCACAAGTAATATGATGGTTATGATGAGTAGGTACCGGGAATATCGCGACGTTGCAGAAACCGTTACCATGGATCGCTGTCCTTTCTCGTGTTGAATCTGATTGGCACAGGTTTTATTTTAGTACCAAGTAGACATCATTACATGAAAATTCTATTCGTCTTACTTAGATATACGCTCAGACACGACTTTATTTGTTTAGGTCTTGATGAAACTTTATCAAATTTTACCAAATTCACATAGAGATACAAGTAGGGCGAGTAATTGAGCGCAGCATGCTGAAGTCATCATTCGTTCATTGTCTCGCCCCTCTTGCCTTTTCTGTGCTTTCTCCCGGAGTTTATTAACCCCTAACCTTTGCCACCTAATTCCGTCTTGACAAATCAAAGAAACGGTGATATCTTTTGTTTACGGTGTTAACTCAAATAAACACACCAGAGGAAAAACAATGACACTCACCCGACGTGAGCGATTGCACACAGCCACACGTGAAGAAATAAAAACGATAGCCCGCCAACATATGGCAGTGGAAGGAGCCGCTGCACTCTCACTGCGCGCCATCGCACGTGATATGGGGATGAGTGCGCCAGCGTTGTATCGTTACTATGAGAGCCGCGATGACTTGATCACCGCGCTGATCCTCGATGCCTATAACGCATTGGCTGATAGAATTCAGATGACGATGAGCAAATATCCAGAACATGACTATGCCAATCGGCTGTATGCAGGCATGCTTGCCTATCGCTCATGGGCGGTGACCTATCCTGCCGACTACATCCTTATCTTTGGTAACCCCATCCCTGGTTATCAAGCACCGGGTGAGGCGACAACGCAGGCTGCCCGACGGACCAACGAAATCTTCTTTCAAGAGCTACAGAATGCCTGGCAAGCAAATGCGCTTACTATTCCCACTGAATATACTGAATTGATACCGCAGTTTCACGAACAGATTGTTGGTGATCCGCATCGTTATGGAGGGCAGATCCCTCAACCGCTCCTTGAAATATTACTGACCGTGTGGTGCAAGCTACATGGCATGATTTCGCTCGAGTTGTACAGTCACCTACAGCCTATTATCGGAAACCCAGGCGAGCTCTATCGCTTTGAGGTGCTCGTCTGGCTTCGACGTATGGGCTTGAATCCCGATCAATAAATTCCACAGAAAATGGTGTCGATAAACTGCAACCTTTTCAATTGGGGTAACGTCATACATTCTAGTTAACACTAGTCACAAAAATAAGTACATATATCGAGAGCACGCACATATAACACGTGTATTAGTACGATCGGTCTGTTAGTTAACATATTTCACTAAAACGAATGTATATAACAAAAGGAGTTTATTAATGTCAACCCAACGAATGAGTCGTCGAAGGTTTTTAGGTTCATTAGGCGTCGGTACGGTCGTTCTGGTTTCTGGGGGTGGAGTGTGGCGTGCTGTCGATCAAGGTGTTTTTAGCACTGCTCAGGGGCCTGCCTATACTGCCTGGGAGACATGGCGCACAGATATGAGCGAGGGACCAATGGCTTTGGTCCGTGCAGGTATTCTCGCTGCAAGTCCACATAATACCCAGCCATGGCTCTTCCGTGTCACCGATACCAACATTGAGTTATTTGCCGACACTCAGCGCCACCTTGGTACGATGGACCCCTATCTGCGAGAGATGCACATCGGTCTGGGATGCGCCATCGAAAATATGATGCTGACCGCACAAGCTATCGGATACGATGCCAATCTTACGCTTGAAACCGGAACGTTGAATGGTCCTAACGATGCTTTAGAACCAACACTCGTTGCTACCTTTGCTCTGTCAGAAGGATCGTCAACAACGGATGAACTTTACGAGGCGATCCCTAATCGGCACACAGATCGTGCAGCCTACGACCTGTCGCGACCTGTGTCAGAGGCAACACTTAATGACATGCGCGAATTGGCCGATGATGACCCCGACGTTCTGATTATGCTCTTCGCACAGGGAAGTGACGCACACACTAAGGTTGTTGAAGGTACTGTACGCGGTACAGAGATGATTATTGCTGATGCAGACATGACCCGTGATAGCCACAGATGGTTTCGTCGTTCGTGGAGCGAGGTGCAGGAACATAAAGATGGGCCATTCATCGACACAGCGGGTGTTCCGCCACTCATACGCGGAGTTGTCAAAATGCTGCCACCTATGACTGTTGATACTATTGATGATAACTGGTTGAGTGCTACGCAATCAACACTTGATGCAACACCAATTGTCGGGTTTATTGTGGTGCGTGACCTGTACGACCAGGTTCAGTCGGTCAATGCCGGACGTGTGTGGCAGCGCATGCACCTTTGGGCCACGACGCAGGGTCTCTCGATGCACCCCATCAATCAGATGCCCGAGATTGTTGATCGTGAACGTCAGTTAGCTCAACCTGCACAGATGGCCGAGTTTTTTGATGGCATTACCCAGGATGCAACCTGGCGACCCACTTTTGCTTTCCGTCTCGGATATCCAACTATGGCTCTGCTACCCAGCGCACGACGCCCGGTTGAAGAAGTAACTGTGTAACCGTCATCAACTCTCACGATATTTACAGAAAGGTCCCAAATCATGAATACGCAATCTCATTACGTCATTCTTGGAGCAGGGCAGCTAGGTCTTGCGGTTATGGATGAACTAGTTGCTCGAGGAGCCTCAGTCAAGCTTGTTAATCGTAGCGGAAAGATCGATGAGCCTCTTCCTGAGCAGGTTGAGCTTGTGGCTGCGGATATCACTCAGCCGGAACAGGTCGCTGTGGCCTGTGCCGATGCTCAGGCAGTGTTCTTTTGTGCTCAGCCACCCTATGATCGGTGGCCAGAACTGTTCCCTCCACTCGTCGAGAGCGTGATTGAAGGCATCTCACGCGCAAAAGGAAACCTTGTATTTGCCAGCAATCTCTATATGTATGGCCCAACTGAAGGACAGGTTTTACATGAAGCCCTACCATATGCAGCCCAGACGCGTAAAGGTCGGACCCGTGCCAGTATCGACCGCCGGTTGCTGGATGCTCATAAGCAGGGGCAGATTCAGGTGACCATTGGCCGTGCCGCCGATTTTTATGGCCCGCGTGTGACCACGTCAGCTTTCGGTGGAATATTATTCGAGTCAGCACTGAATGGCAAAACAGCAAATCTTTCTGGGAACATCGATCTGCCGCACACCTACACCTATATTCGTGACTTTGCAAAAGCACTGGTTACCTTGAGTGAGCACGACGAAGCCTATGGGCACGCCTGGCATGTGCCCAGCGCCCCGACAATGACCACACGCCAATTGGTCGAACTGATCGAAGCCGAAGTACAACAGCCTGTACGGGTGCGTCCGACAGGCAAGTTGATGATGCAGGTAGTTGGTTTGTTTAATCCCATGGCCCGCGAAACAGTAGAAATGATGTATGAGTTTGAAGAACCATTCATCGTCGATCACAGTCGGTTTGAGGCAGCCTTTGGGAATGGCGTAACACCCCATCAAGAGGCTATTCGGGAAACCATTGCGTGGTACCGCACCCGACATACATAAAGGAGTACGTTATGGCCACCGTCGGTAAAACATACATCAATCAAACTACGGGTGAGCAAATATGCTTTGTGCACACCGCCGCCTCGACCAATGGCGCCTATGTGCAGTTCGAGAACTTTATTCAGGCAGGACAGGATGGCCCACCAACGCACATGCATTTTCGACAGGAAGAACAATTTACTGTGCTATCAGGAGAACTTCGTCTGGTGGTGGATGGGCGAGCCATCAAGCTTTGCGAAGGCGAAACAGCTACTGTGCCATCAGGTACACCACACACCTTTGATAACCGTAACGGGAATGATGTGCTCTTCCGGGTGACGCTCACACCGGCGCTCGATAGCGAATACATGTTTACTGAAATGATCCGACTTGCCAACGAGCGTAACACCGCCCGCCCGAGTTTACGCCAACTTGCTGCTATATTCCAGGGATTGGAGGGGCGTTTCTATCTGGCTGGCCCTCCACGGATACTACAAGATATGTTGTTCTCGATCTTAGCAGGAACTGTTCGTAAGACAGCGTAGAACATACCTTTACTTACACTTGCTTTTTATTTGTTACAGCATAAGGAAATTACTGTGGTTACTTCACCAACAACGCGTACTATTACCAATACGGCTCATTCATCATCGAACACGACGATCTATCGCATTACCGGCATACTTTTGCTTGCACAGTTTGCTATTTTTCTTATCCCAGTTATTGTGTTGGGTAATGCCATCAATTGGCCTGCCAGCCTTGGGGAACCTGCATCTGTCGTACTTCCCTTGATCACGGAACAAAGTGGTGCGGTTAGGTTTGGTTATTTTAGCTATATGATCTCTTCCTTTCTCGTCATACCGATTTCGTTTTTGCTCTATCGCATTTTTCGCGAGTACGCTCCAACATTAATTGGCATCAGTGCAGCCATGGGGCTTATCTCGGGTGTCATGAAAATTCTGGGCATTGTGCGCTGGCTCGTAGTTATGCCCGTCATCGCAGCGATCTATCTGGAGCCATCGGCGAGTGCCGCGACGCGTGATGCGGCAGCGGTGGCATTCACAGCCTTCAACGAATATGCTGGTGGGGTAGGTGAGTTATTGGGTGTGGCTTTCTTCAGTGGGTTGTGGACAATTCTTGTGGCTATCGCCATCCTCCGCACCGGTGTCCTGCCGCGCTGGACCGGTTGGTTTGGGCTTGTTGCCGCATTGGCGGTGATCTACCCCTTTGCCTCAATCTTTGGTATCGAGATGGGCACCATCATTCTGGTGGGGAGTGTCACACTCTGGCAATTCTGGATGATCGCTACTGGGACTGTGTTGTTGTTCGTCCGTCCACCGCAATACACATCATAGCGGTGGGTTGAAAACACTATTGTGTTGAGCGACCATACCCTCGCATAATGGGGGCGTGGTTGCTGCACGTTTACGATTTGTCTGGTGGTTCATAGTCTGAGTATCTTGGACGCGTGAGATGCCACATCCACCATCCCCAACAGACTCCGGTTACGAGAGAAATAAAGAGTAGCAAAGGAATAAACCATGAGAAGAGACTGTAACCGAGTATCATCAAAATACAGAGTTGGACAAGAAAAAAGATGCTGGCAAAATGAACTATACCGTGCCAGAAAATAAAATATCGTTTCCCACGTGCGCGGGCAGGTTCACAGCGTTGTAGTTGTTCAGGCGACAAACGGAAGAGTCGATTGGGCATACACACATCCTTCGGTTACTTTCTTGCGTTGCTACAACAGAATGTTTTCCACAGCAACACGAAGAGTACAGAGCGAACTGCTTTGAATAGTATTGTTAAATAGTATATGCATAATATTTTAACATCACGGTTACAAATCGCAGCTGCGTTGCGTGGATTTATTATTGAAGTGGCTGCTTGAAGTTGACGTTGCCCAATTTGTTAACTTCATTCCTCCTGCAAATCCAGCAACTCCCATCCAACGTATGTTGCGATGCTTTGTGCCACATCCAGATAGCGTTGAAAACGATAGTCTTGGTACATGTGGCCATAAGGGATATGCAACCTGATGCAATTGATCCGTCGCTCATGCACTGGAGCCAGTTGTGAGCGGTTGAGCGTATTCCTTTCTTTGTCAACGACCGACAGGTCGATCTCCATTCGCATCTGCTCCTGCACCTCCTCATAATCATAATGCCCGATTTGGTCGCAGCGTATGTGTGATAAAGTTGTGAAGCGACTGAAGATCTTTCGACTGAGTAAAGTGCTCATCGCTGCGAATTTCGAGATCGTAGCTCATACACCCTCTCCTGCTAGCCCACGTAACTGGGTTAGTCGGTCTTCTATGGCTTGAACCAAAAGCGTTGGGTCTCGCTTTTGATTAATTATGCAATAGAGTTCATCGTGCAGCGATCTATCAAGCACACGACCATTCACGATTTTCATTACAACCGGAAAGCCAACCTGATCAATGTTGTGCAGCATGTGTGAGACGTATGCCTCATCGAATGCACTGTTCGCTTTTCTTCCCTGTAGCTGTATAATATGCACCTGTGGATCGAGTACTGGAAGTATCTGTTCTTCGACAAAGAACTGACTATTTGCTCGATTTGTGTAGCAGAAAAACTCGATACCTTCGTGTTGTGCAAGAAAGGCAGCATAGCGACGCCCAAATTGCTGTGCCTGTATCCGCGACACAAGCATCAACAGAAGTATCAATGGCAGCACAAAAGGAAAGATGATTACTATTCCAAGTACTCCAACCACGACACTAACTACCTGAAAGATAGCTATTCCTGTTTTTTTGCACGCATTTGCATGGTTATAGCCCTCCCGTGTTTGCAAAATCAGAATAATACTGCTTTAATAATTGTAATGTGACAATTTAGTATTGTCGAAATTACACAAAGTATTAGGAATAGGGATGCTATACTTCCGACAAGAAATTTTACATGACAGGTAAGAGGAAGTAACTATGTTTGTAGAAGATACCATGACAGCTAACGAAGCGCTGAGCCTTCTGCTTGAAGGCAATGAACGCTATGCCAATATGCAATCGAATCATCCTGGTCAGACCATTGAGCGACGCAACGAAGTCGCCGGCGGCCAACACCCATTTGCCATTATCTTTGGCTGTGTTGACTCACGTGTGCCACCTGAGATGGTCTTTGACCAGGGACTAGGCGATCTGCTCGTTATCCGCACGGCTGGCCACGTTATTGGCGATGCTGCACTTGGTAGTATTGAGTTTGGTGTCGAAGAACTTGGTATTCCCCTCATCATTGTATTAGGCCATGAAAAATGTGGTGCTGTTGCCGCGACCATTACGGCTGTTGAACAGGGCGTTACTGCACACGACAAGATCCAGACAATAGTGGACCATATCAAACCAGCGGTTGAGCAAGCTAAGGATCAGCCTGGCGATCTGTGTCACAACGCTGTATGGTCGAACATTGAACTGGTCGTTAATACCCTCAAAGAAACCCCACTCCTGCAAGAGTTTGTCGAGAAGGACAAGTTAACCATTGTTGGTGCATGCTATGAACTTGAGACCGGCAAGGTCGCCTTGTTAGAATCATAAGCAGAATATATAAGAAAAAGAAAAGCAGAGTCTACGTTCAGTGACTCTGCTTTTTGCTTGCTGTGTTAATCCGCGACAATCCCACAGCACTTATCGAATAATAAGTGGTAGGTACACATCATTTGAGCGCACTTCCAATGCAAATGCAGCAGGACTGCTACTGGTGAAAATGAGGGTGTTAGCGCTTGGGTCAAAGCTACATCCATCGCATGGGAATCGTGGAATAAAGAGATCTCCAGGGAATAGGGTATCGCCCGGCAGTGCTGGATCGTTTGAGAAATCAAAATTATCCTCAAAAGCGAACGACAGGCTATCTTCTGACAGTTCGAGATCGGTCAGTCGCTGCACCAGTTCATCATCGTATGTGAATGTGACCGTATAGGGTTGATCGAATGCCGTTACATTTCCATTATCATCAGTCGCGATGAGACCAAAGAAACCAAAGATACGACTACTTCCGATTAATTGGGGGAAGATTTCATACGCAATGATCGTCACCGTTGTGTCGCTCGATACAGCGCCAGATGGAAACGTAATCTGTATGCTTCCATCATCGGTGGCAATCGTTCCTCCACCTGATGGAATCACGGCTGAGACCTCCTCAGCAAGAGCAATCTTGGTCACAAACACATCCCCAAACGTATCTGGACCATTAAACGTTGGATCAAAGGCGTTTTCGGATGTCGGGAAATCACTCGACTCGGTATTGCCAACGATATACGCATTCCCTTCTGCGTCGACATCAATATCGACACCAGTATCTCCATCACTGCCACCAAGACGTGTCCCAGCCAATAAAGTGCCATTAGTTGAAAGCGCAGCATAGAAGGCATCCTGTGTGGCGCTCGCACCATCGACAGTGCCGGTGACAAAAAGACGCTCATTGGCAACATCGATGCCGGTAGCTGTGCCAGTAAATTCAGGTAGCTCAGTCTGATATTCGTAGCCATCAAGTGTATCGTTCAGTTTGGCAACGTATGCGATCCCCGCAGTCGCGATGTCACGCCCAGAAATATAGATACTCCCATCGTCATCCACCGCAACACCACCTGCCGCTCCACCAAAGCCTGTGCCAGTGACTTCCGAAGCAATATAGGTGCTGAACGTGAGTTGTGAGCCATTGGCGTTGAAGACACTGACAAAACCGTTGTTGCAGAATGCATCAGCGTTGCCGTTTCGACAGCTTTGGAGTGCGCCCTGAGTTGGGAAATTCCCAGAGTTGGTGGTTCCTGCTACATAAGCAACGCCATTTGCATCAGCAACCACATCACTCGGAACATCGCCCTCATCACCCCCAAGCAATGTGCTATACGTGATGCTGCCATCCGGGTCATATTTCATCAGAAAGACATCCTCACTCCCAGCACCACTGCCTTGAAATGCGCCTGCGCTTGTGGGAAAAGTGGTGCTGTCCGTTGTTCCAGCCACATACACATTGTCGCTGTCATCGACTGCAACAGTCAATCCTTCATCACGACCATCACTACTGATCAGCGTGCTAAATGTCAGGGTTCCGGTGGTGCTAAAGCCCGCCAGAAAAGCATCGACCGTGTCACACGATGCCGGAATAATATCGCTGCGTATGCAATCCTGTGCATTGGCACCAACCAGCGGAAATCCAAACGGTGCATCCACCGCGTCACGTGGGGTAAGTGAGCCAAATCCGGTGACGTATGCCTGTCCATCGCCTGTTACGGCAATGCCCGTGGCTGCCTCGCCTGCACTGCTACTACCGAAGTACGTGCTATATGCCAGTGTTCCATCAGCATTGAATTTGGTGACAAAGAGGCTACTTCCACTACAACCACTAATGTCACCACCGGGAGAACGCCCACAAAAGTCATAAATCGCGCTTTGCAATGGAAAATCACGTGAGTCGGTTGTCCCAGCAACATAGATGTTCCCCGCATCATCAACGGCAATATCGCACTCGCTGAAGGCACAATCGCCTCCGGTACCGCCCAGGAAAGTACTATACGTGATGGTAGGATCGATGGTGAGTGGATAACGAGGGTTGTAATCTCCGACTGCCAAACCTATCGTGGAAGGTGAGAGTAGCATGTATTCAACAGAGACGGGAACTGACGTATTGTTGATATTTTGCCATGCAATTGGTGCTGTTTCGATCAGTTTGATCGCACTGTTCGTTGCCAGCGGAATGTGTAGTGCACCATCGGTATTCACCACTGGTTGGCCACCACCTTGATATGTCCAGCGAATCTGGTTCGGGTCGGCATACGGTTGGACTACTAAGGTACCCTTTAATGCACGTTCTTGACCACCATAGCTCAGGCTAATTCCAGGATAAAGTTCTGGATAAGTCACCCCGGCGTAGGTTGGCAGGCCACTATGCCAGCGTGCTGGGTCGTCCCCGATAAAGTAGTTGATTACGCCCTCTTGTTGCTCAACGGCAGTAATTGTTCCCATATTGCCTTCTATGAAGCGTAATCGCAGCATGTCCTCTTCAGCGTTAGGAAATGGTAGTAATATCTCTTCTTTGGTGAAGAAAAGGGGTGCCTGACTGCCCTGCACCTCATACAAAATAGTCTGATCAAGATGCCCCTTATTGGGTACAAACGTGAGCGATCTGTCCGATAACAGTCCTTCCGAGGCCATATGAGAAGTCTGTCGAAGCGCAGTGAAGCTACCCACAATCACTGTAAAAACGAGTGCGCTAATCATCATCAAGTGTGTTGGTGTCGCGAACCACGGCTTTCTTTCTACAGTAAGCATCATTCCTCCTTTACTACAAACCATGTCTAACCGGGCTAGCTAATCAGCCCAAGCGCGTGATCATAGCAAACATCCTTGCTCACTGTAAAGCCATATACCTGCCAACAGATCTTTGGTTTATCATAGGTGGATATCTCAGCAACCAGAGCAGGCAGATCGTTTTTGTATTTGATATACAAATCAACTACAACAATAGGTACTTTGCTATGAAAATAGTCTCTACTGCTCTTTTGTTGTTAGCAAAACGTAACCACAATACGCCTATGCGAGTTATGCATAGTAGATCATGTTGCTACGTGCATATTCAACAACCGGAGTTTCCTGTGTTCAAAAAAATAATCGGTGTCGTACTGGTTGTGTTTCTCACTGTTGGTTTCTATATTGCACTACCAATGATCCGGGGCTATCTCAGCCTGGTAAGCAATGATCCAACAGCGTGGGAATCGGCTATTGTCGATTTTGAAACGATGGATCATGACAACCCACCCCCGCAGGAAGCCGTTGTTTTTGTGGGGAGTTCCAGCATTCGCAATTGGGAGACCCTTGCGGAGGATATGGCCCCGTTATCTGTTGTTCAGCGTGGTTTTGGTGGTGCGAAGATTAATGATGTCGTTTATTATGTAGATCGCATTGTGACGGTATATAACCCTAAAGCAGTCGTGTTGTTTGCTGGCTCGAACGACCTCATTGGACATGCCAACGACAAAACTCCGGAAGAAATCCTGGCAAGCTATGTAACCTTTTCTACTATTGTGCACTCCACGCTCCCCGAAACACAGATCTACTATATTGCCATCAGCCCGACAGGAAGGCGTTGGGAGCAGTGGCCCGAAATCCAACGCACCAATAGTCTGATCCAAGAATATACATACCTTGATCCGCGCTTGTCTTTTATCGATACAACTGATGTCTTGTTAAACGAAAACGGTTTGCCCAATGAAAAACTCTTCTGGCCTGATCAGTTGCATTTGAGTCAAGCCGGATATGCTGCCTGGACATCTGTCATTCGACCTGTGCTACACCGCGATCTGTTGGAGGCAGTACAACCTGTAACTCGTTTGTAACGCGGCTGTGACCTCTTTACTACAGAATCTCACTACACATACCGATGCTTCGGGAAAAAAACCTGCTCGAAAAATGGACCATCAACGGTATGGGGCATACTGCTCTGGTAGTTTTACGGCTGATTCCTACACCAACCCCACCGGCCCTGACGCAACCTGTGAGTTTTGGCGTTTCTTCTCAGGTCGATGAGTTCTGTCTACTAAGCCATTGGTAGATCATATTGGCCTTTTCGATACGGCCCAGCAAACGATACGCATTCCTGTCACCAACCAGATAAGTGATTGGTAAGCAAGTCGATGAGCATGGTAGGAAGATCGGTTTGATGTAATGACGGAAGAACTATATTTTCCTCTTACTCAATCTCGATATGATCGCCCTGTTGAATAAACTCGATACGATTACCAAAGGGATCATTGGCGTAGAACCGACGAACGTGTGGGAGGCTATCATCGGGAGTGACAGGGGCGCCTGCCGCTTCCAGTTGCTGTTGGCACTCGACAAGGTCTTCAACCACAAATGCCGGATGAGCTTTGCGTGCCGGAGCAAATGATGCCTCAACGCCCAGATGTATACCAATCCCTGGCCCCTGGAACCAACACCCTCCGCGATCCTGTAACGGGAGGGGTTTGCCAACTTCGGGCAATCCAAGTATCTGGCTGTAGAATTGCCGTGCCAGTGCTTCTTTTCCAGCAGGCATAGCGAGTTGTATATGATCGAGTTCGACAATCTGCATGGCATTCCATCCAATCTATGCTTTCTTGAATACGATCATAGCTTATCGCGTATGTAGAAAGAATGCCACAAGAATCTGTCTATAAGTGTCATTGGTCTTTGTTATATCAATACATCCAGATCGCTGTAATCTCCACTGTCGCCGCCGATCTTCAACTGTCGTGCAATGTGCGCCACCCGCCGACCAAGAGCCCGTGCCTGCTCACGATCTTCATCTGTTACCTGGCCTATGGCTGTTGCTCCATAGTATGAGCCAGAGCGCTCCATTGTTGGTGTCCATGGGAGCCCGACGATCACCATGCCATTGCCAAGAAACCAGTGCAACACATTGAGTAGCGTAAACTCAGTACCAGAATGGTTGCCGGCGCTTGAGGTAAATGCCGCACCGACCTTCCCCGCAAGACCCCCCTCTTCCCACAGATCGCCGGTGGTGTCCATCCACAACTTGAGCGAGCCCTTGATGCCGGTCCAATTGGGAGACCCAAAGATTAACGCATCGGCCATCTCAAGATCGTTTTTACTCGTCTGACGGGGCCGTTGCAACACCACGTCAGACTCTGGGAATGTTCGTGCACCTTCGGCAACCGATTGAGCAAGAATATCGACGAGATCGCCTTGGTCGTACAAAATCAGAATACGACATTGTAATTCCATGGTATTTCTCCAGACAAAAGACTAGAATATCCGTTATCTTTTTATGTATCGACAATACTGATACGGTGAATACTTACTTCATTATATGACAGAATGCTCAAGACAACACATGTATTCGGAAACATACACAGTCGACGGTATGTGGTAGCATGTACCAGCATTTGTGCACTATGTGTATTGAGTGTACATTCAGTACAAGGAGATTTCTGCTCGTGTTACGTGACGATATCCATGCGCGACGCTTGCTTGCTCGCTCGATTTTAGAACGTTTAGCTGAGACAGCCCCAACCGAAGATGGACGCTCAGGCAAAGTTGTTCGTATTACGGATTTGGTAAACAATTCATTTGCTGTGGCGTATAGTATTGCACTGGTTGATATGCTCCGGGCCCTTGGCGCTGTGGTTGCCGACCCCGAAGATACAACCCTTGTCAGCGTTTCTTCGGTTCAGGCCGGGTACTTTGTACACGAAATCTGTGCTCTTTTGGAAAACGAAACACCGCTTGTTGCCGATTGGACTCGTGAAGGGGTCAATGGTGAGGTTGCCCAGACATTCGAAGCTGGGGTCAATCTCTTGGCTGCATTAGAACAACGCCGCCTCAAGATGACGGCCAATGCTGGACCGATTCGGAATATTAGTGTGGCCGTTGGAGTAATTGCCAAGCGTAACGAGGCTGGTGAACGAACCTACCTGTTTTTCTGGGACGAACCAGCACGACGATGGCAGCTTATTGGTGGCCGTTTTGAGATGAGCGATGGGTCACTAAAAGCTACCTTACTCCGCGAATTGAGTGAGGAATTACATATTCCTCCAGTAGAAGAATCGGTTCATGTACTGGTTACCGAGATTGGTCAGCCATTTATCGAAAAATGGCGCTCACCAACCTATGGCCTTCTCACCAACACGATCTTCCAGGCGTATGGTATCCGTTTTATGACTGGACTGCCACCACTCCACGATCAGTTACGCTGGGTTACCGAGCATGAGGTTTTTATCGGACGAACAACCCATGGTGAAACGATTTCCAACGCGCCACTGCACCGACTTCTTACACAGCCAGGGATTAACCTTGATATGTTTTTGCTGGATTAGGGTTGGTTTTGATAGACAAGGAAAGTGATTATGTCGTTGAGTGATGAAACTACCATCGTATCGAATCGCTTTACGAGCAATGTGCTCACCGATAACCCACTGGGCGATCCGGCTACCCGCCGACTGCTCGTACTGCTACCTCCTGGTTACGATCCGCAGTCATCGCGGCGTTATCCGGTGCTTTATGGCCTATCTGGATACCTGAGTCGTGGTGCATCGATGCTCAACGATGCCCCCTGGCAACTCACACTATCGGAACGATTGGATCGTTTGTATGCCAACGGAATGCCGCATGCGATTGTTGTGTTGCCAGATTGCTTTACGAACTTGGGGGGCAGCCAGTATCTGAACTCTTCCGCGACAGGTCGATACGAGGATTATCTAGTGCAGGAGATTGTACCCTACATCGACAGCCATTACGCGACGATAGCTGCTCCAGAGGGGCGTGGAGTCTTTGGTAAATCCAGTGGTGGCTATGGTGCGCTGGTGTTGGGGATGCGCCATCCCGACCTCTTCGGCGCCGTAGCGTGTCACAGTGGCGATATGGCGTTTGATCTGTGCTACACACCGGATTTCCCCAAAGCCGCCAATGGGATCAATCGGCTAGGTGGCCTTGAAGCATGGTGGCAGGCGTTTCAAGACAAAACGAATAAAGACGGCAGTGATATTGGTGTGGTCAGTGTCGTTGGTATGGCGGCCTGTTACTCACCTGATCCCACGGCACCACTCGGCCTGCAACTACCCTTCGATCTGAATACATGTGAGATTCGTGAGGACATCTGGGCCCATTGGCATGCCCTCGATCCCATCACGCTGCTCGAACAGCATACCGAAGCGCTTCGCAACATGCGCCTGCTCTATCTTGAGTGTGGCAACCGTGACGAGTATCATCTGCATTTTGGTGCGCGGCGCTTCGTACGACGTCTTCAGAAACTGGATATTACACACGAATATCAGGAGTTTAACGACGGACACCGCAGCACACAATACCGCTACGATGTGTCGTTACCGAAACTGGCCGCAGCTCTAAGTCAGGCTGGGTAAATTTTATCACCCAAGCCAGGGTTGTTCCCTGTATTGGTCTCAACAACGCGATGGACGGGTAGATCGGTGGATGGCTGGCCCATCCACCTACGGTAATTTGATTCTCATCTATACGTTTATGAGTGCCACGGCGCGGGTTGGTCCCGCACTACCGCCGGTCACCTTCAATGGGAAACACGCAACTTTGAAGCCAAATGCAGGCAATGCCTTGAGGTTGACTAGCCGCTCAATCTGGGCGTAGGGCAGATCGGCCTGGTGTGCTGCCCAGAAGATGCCTGGTTGTTGCTGGGCTAGTGCCGCTTTCGCCTGTTTATCAAGTGGTGCATCCCATCCCCATGCGTCGATGCCCATAACCCGAATGCCCTGATCGAATAACCAGTGTGTTGCTTCGGCGGTCACACCGCAGCCATGGAAGAGGTAATCCGGTTGGCCGTAGAAGCGGTCACAGTCGGTGCGGATCATCACAATATCGAGTGGTTTAAGCGTGTATCCAATGTGGTCAAGTGCGGCTTGTGCATCGGCGACGGTCATGGCGTCACCATCAGTTTTGTGAGTCATGTCGAGCACAACACCATCGTTGAAGAACCATTCCAGTGGCAATTCATCAATCGTTTGTGATCGCTGGCCCTGTGTCTGGCTGTTGTAGTGCCAGGGCGCATCGACGTGAGTACTGTCGTGGGTGCCAAAGCGACTGAATACTTCGATAGCCCACCCTTCGCCATCGCGCAGTAACTCTGCCGGAACGCCAAACATCTCTTTGATTTGCGCTGCCCCCTGTGTGTGATCAACATAGGTCAAATCGGTGCGAATGAGTGCGGGTGTGCCTGCTGAACTTGGTGCAATCGGTGTGGAGAGATCAACCATACGCATGATAAGCCTCCTTGCATGACATGACAGGTTAAGATTTAAGTTGCCTTGTTGGCTTAGAGTTAGACAAAAATACCGTTAAGAATGTAGGAATATGGGTGTAGATGCCTGAACGAAACAGTCATAACCAAAACACCCAGAGATTCTCTTGCTATGATTACGATCAAACTTTCTCACCAGAATGGGCTGTTGTATCCTCTGATAACTCATGCCATTTCTTTTGACATTGCTCGCATATGTATGTGTAATGTGTCACAAATGTGCTGCGGCGAAAGGATAGACCCATAAGCGTTATCATATAAATGAAGAATAACGCAATTACCACGTATAGACCAAACGAATTTATGAACGTGGGAAATACGATAATTCCCGCAAGAAGTACAACAATTTCAGTAAATAAAAAAGCAAATAACCCTATTAGAAGCACATGAAACGGAAGACAACCCAATTTACGGACCTGTCGTGATGACGTATTAACCTGAACACTCTGGCATTTTGGGCAGACTTGCTCTGACATAGTCATATCCTGTTAGATATAGAGGGAGAATATGGGCCAGAGTATATCATAGCGGCTAGGTTATGCGCCCAGCCGCTTACCGTTACCTGATATCCTCCGGTTCATCTTCCTGGTTGGGTGGCACACGGACGGCCCAGATGTTATTGGGATACTCTGTACGAAGGCGATTCCAGGCCTCCATCATAGGTGATCGCCACCGCACCTTCAGATAGCGTGCTACTCCCAGCCAGTACAATGCCTCGGGTACAAGTGCGCTTGTCTGCGTGTCTACCGCAGAACTGAGGTGATCTGCTGCTTCGTCATAGCGGCCCCAGGCCATGAGTGAGCGGGCCAACCCGATCTGGAGCATCGGCAGAAACTCATCTGGTGGAAGGTACCCCGGAGATTGGTAGTGGCTTGTGCCGCGTCGATCAAGAAACACGATTGTCGGTGTCCAGATGACACGGTGGGTGCGAAAATGTGGTTGGTCCTCACGACGACCCAGAATCAGGCGTACTGCAATCAGATGATTATTCACAAAGCTGGCTACAGCAGAGTCGGGATACGTCACGGCATCCAATGCAAGGCAACCCGCTCAGTGATCCTTACTAAAATCAACCATAATGAAGCGACGTGAGCGTTTGGCGTAGGCCAGAGCATCATCAAGTGTTGCTTGCCATGTAATCGAAGTGTCAGTCATTGTATCTTCCTTACGTATCTTGTCTGTGTTTATTTGAGTGCGACACAAGTATAGCCCATCGCGACCAATTCGCGAAGATAGGGTAGTCGGTGAATTTCCGGCAGCGGGATTTCGCCATTGGGAAGTACCAACATCGCGTACTCATCACAGACGGTCAATCCCATCTCACGTATGATGTTGCGAAAAGTGCTGACCTGTATTTTGTTGAGCGTATCGAACTGCTCAAATAAGAACTCAGGTGTGTCTTTGGTCTTGAGTTGTGCCTGGAACACAATCTGTCTGGTCAGGTCGCGTGGCATCCATTGAAAGGGCAGAAAGCCCTTGGGGAAACCAAGAGTGTAGAGATGATGACCAGAGGGGTAGGCATAGTAGGGCGAGAACTCGATAAAAAGCATGCCACCAGGCCGGGTAACTCGATATGCTTCGTAGAGCGTGGCTCGTGGGTCGTGTACGTGTTCCAGCATGCTCAACAGGTAGACGCTTTCAAACTGTTGATCGGCAAATGGGAGTTGCTCTGCACAAAAACATGCCATGCTGGCCTGTGGTGCTGCTTGTCGCGCAGATGCCACCGACTCGTATGCAGGCTCCCCGGCAAATACCGTTGCCTGTTTTGCGGTTGACAGATAAAACGAGAGCGGCGCTTCGGTCCCACATCCTATATCGAGCACGTGCTTTCCAGCAGCCGCAAAGGCATATGGCAAGCGTCGTTCGATCCGCTGGATTTTGCGTAGCCGCCAGCGACGATATTGTTCCTGGTCCTGAAAAATACGATCTAACATGCTGGCTGTGTGTTTCCTTTCCCTGACTAAGCGCGTATCGCCCACCGAATACGCAGAATCAACAGTCCATTGGTGATGAGTAGTGCGAGAAATGTTCCAAAGACACCAAGCATATAGGTTAAGATACCCTGAATCAGCAGTGCAAACGGGAGAATCGTCGCTACGGCCCGTAAACTCCTCTGTGCCCCTTCATTGCCCTGCATGAACAGACTGCTGTTATAGAGTTGAAACACCAGAAACAGGGCGGTTGCACATGCAATGATCAGAACATACCAACCATTGAGCGGATACTCACGACCCAGTACGAGCAGCATCCCGGTTGTCAACAGGGCGGTCATGGTGATACCACCAGCAAAGGTTATTAAACTATACTTTTGAAGCAGCGTACGAACATGCTCTGCCTCCATGGTTGCAATCGTGGGCAGAAAGACGACAGCAAAGATTTCGTGAAACAGCACAAAAAAGATCTGTTTGGCAAAGCCCTGATAGGCTGCGTAGATACCAACACTTTCACCTGGATAGAAGTAGTTCAGGATAATGATATCGCTGTTCAGGATGATAGTGGTGCCCAGCGTGTTGAGCATCACAAAGACACCGTAGACATAGATGGCTTTGAGCATGCTCCACTCGAACTGGCGCAGCGAGAGCCGAACAAGCCACAAGACCACCGCAACAAAGGGCATATGTGCGGCGGCATAGGCATAGTAATACCACGCAAAATCATCAAACCGAAATCCGTACAGCACCAGGAACACTAGGATAGTGAAAATCAGGGCAGATATTAATCTGAGTTGGCCAATGAGCGTAAAGCGGTTCGTACCACGTAGCAATGCTTCTGCAAAGGCCATCACATTTGAGGTGACCGTAAAGACAATAGCAGTATGCCAGATGTGACTTGAGATGCGTAACGGCGCTACAAGAAACGGATACATTAAAAGATATAGCACAACGAACAGGATAAGACTGACACTCTGCCCAACTAATGCCGCAACCATCCAGCGGGGTCGTTCTGTATCGTCCGCGAGCGGTAGGAAGCGGTACATGGCATTTTGCACTCCCAGACTCATGGGAAAATACAACAATGCCCCGATGCTGGCTGTCAGTGTTACATTGCCATACTCTGCTGGCCCCCATGTGCGTGCTGCTAGTACCAGACAGAGCGCAATGAGGGCATACGAAAGACCGCTGTAGATAAAGACCACACTTACCTTTGCCGCAAAGGTGCCGTGGAGTTGCAGCCGCCAGCGATCCAGTGTTGCATAGATCCGCGTCATCGATCTGACAAAACGGTGCATGCTAGGTGCTGGAACGTGACTTGACTGGCGTCGCGATCGAGGTATCTCTTGGTGGAGATGGCTCCAACAGCCAGTTGATCCACTTGTCAATGGGTAGTACGTTCACCAATATCAGCAAAGGAATATGGGCTAACGTGAACCAGACCACCTCCCAGTAACTTGGTGGATGACCAATAAAGACTTCGATATGGGGTACATCCATTGTCTGGGGAATTCCGACCTGATTGACCAGAATCCACATCATATCGAGAAATCCCGAAAACAGCAGAATGATGCCATTCAGTGCTGTTTTGACGCAATTCCCTGGTGTTCCGCCACCTAAGCGATAGGCAAAACAGACCGAAAAGACGATCCCAGGATAAAACAGGGCAAAGAGATAGGTGTACAGATTGCCAAAATCATCTTCTAAGTGAAAGTAGGTTAGCCGTGGAATGAGATATCCCAGAATAAAAAAGAAGGGAACGCTCATTAAAAGATAGCGATACCGAAAGCGATTGGGAAAGACGCCAATACCTACGGCGATGATGATGAAAATGACAATACGTACCGCATATGGCCAGAAGGACTCCACGTCACGTTCACGCGGAAAGAGCAGCCATGTTAACCCAAAACTGAGGCTACCCACGGCGAAACAGATGAGCCAGAGGTAGGGGATCAGGACCTTATTTTTGAGCTGCTTCATTAATGTATTCCTCCTGTGGTAATTGCCGACAACATGATTGATAAATAGCTGTTGTGCGTTGGACAGTGATATCCCAGCGAAAGTTTTGATGAACCATCTGATCGGCACACTGGCCCATAGTCTGTGCTCGATGGGGGTTTTGCAATAACTGGGTGATGGCTTCTGTCAGTGATTGTGCATTCACGTGTGTTAGTCGATATGCGGTAGATTCCTCACCTGCCTCTGACAAAACCGCCGGAAAGCCGTTGCCAAGAATAACAGGCTTACCAAGTGCCATGGCCTCCAGTGCCACTAAGCCAAAGGGCTCATAGGACGAAGGAAAGATACAGATGTCAGCGAGTGCATAGTGGAGTAGGACTTCCTGGAAGTCCAGAAATGTATAGGAGGCATGGATCCGCGACTCTAGTCCAAGGTCGTGAATTAATGTCTGGACGTGCTGATTGTCTTCTGCTCCCCAATTACTGGTTCCTAGCAAGCCGGTCCCGACGATTACCAGATGTGTATTGGGAGATTTCGCAAGAACACAGGGCATAGCTTCAATCAAGTCATAGATGCCCTTCACTGTGCATAGACGACCGACGAACAGGAGTATATTATGATCTTGAGGTATGTTGAGTTGTGCACGTAATCGTGTGATACGCTGGCTACGATCCTCGTCCGCGAGGCTCTGAAACCACTGATAACCATCATCTTCATAGCCATGATGGACAACATATATTTTGCGCTCTTCCCAGCCATTCTGGATGAGGAGTGCCCGCATTTCGTGGCTTGGCACGATTACACGGTGGCTTACCATCCCCAGCAGGCGTTCGGCAAAGTAAATTAACTTGAGGCGATCCGTCTGTTTACCCGCTTGGGTCATGGTAAATTCGGTGGTGTGGATGTGAAAGACCACCGGAATTGGTAGAGTAATAGCACACAAGATGCCTACAATACTGTTCATCCAGTCGTGGATGGCAATGATATCGACCCCCTGCGTGCGGTAGAGTTTGCGGACGATTCCATATGCTTGCAGGTTGAACGATAAAAAATGCACTGCCAACCAGAAGTACATCAGTAGTTTGGGCATGTGTTTATCTGTTGAAAGCAACTTCCTAAACCACCGTGGTATGGTTGGCCGGATAATGATTTGATGTGCGTGATGCGTTACTGGTTGGTGCTCACCTGGATAGTTCATTGTGATGAGCATTGTTTCATGGTTTGCTTCAGTGAGTCGTTGCGTCATACGCTCCATGTATCGACCGAGCCCTCCGCGTACGTGGGGTGGATATTTATGGCAGATACTTGCAATTTTCACGACAACCATCCTTAATTACAACACATGTAAAATCTCTCAACCACCGTCAATTGAGCAGATGTTCACGATGAAGATTGCTGACAAATATGGGCATTAATCTGGCAATGCAGTATCCTTTCCTATCCGTATCTGATTCATGCGGTTATGACAGGCTGTCTGGTAGACAGCGATAGTTTTTTCAACTGCCGCTGCCCAGGTAAATGTATTTGTGACGTAGTGCTGTGCTCGCCTCCCCATCTGTTGTGCCTCTGCCGGGTGTGTGAGGAGATAGACCACGTGCTGTGCTACATCATGTGGACCCTGAGCGACAAGCGCAGTTGGGGCAGCAGGGTCCATACCTGTGAGCACACGTGAAAACCCGCGCCCAAGTACAACTGGCCGTGCAAGCGCCATGGACTCCAGCGCGACCAGCCCAAATGGCTCAAAGGTCGAAGGAAACACACAGACATTGGCTAACAGATAGTGTGTTAGAACCTGTTCTACCGGAAGAGAGCGATAATAGGCATACACCGATGCAGCAAGACCCAGCTTGTGTATGTATGCAGCAACCTGTGCGTTGTCGTCTGTTCCCTCAGCCCCGGTGCCAACCAGAATAAGCCTGGTATCAGGACACATAGCCAGAATGGCCGGCATGGCGTCTAAGAGATTAAACACCCCCTTAACCGCATTCAAGCGACCAACATAGACAACAACTGGTTGATCTGTTTGAAGAGAGAGGTGCTGACGTACATTATCCAGTGCATCAGGAGATACGTGCCGGTCAAGTTTCTGGTGTTGAGCATACTCATAGCCATGAGCAACTACTGAGACCTTTCTGGTATCCCATCCATGCTGTTGGAGCAGTTTCTTCATTTCGTGACTTGGCACGATAATAGCGTGTGCGGTCCACGCAAGTAACCGCTCCATCATAGCGATGAGTCTCCATCGGTCACGTGCTTGCCCCCATGCCGTCATCGACATTTCAGTCCCATGATTATGGACAACCACCGGAATACGCGTGGCAAGACGTAATACAAGGGCAAGTGGTAGATTTGTATAATCATGAATGGCGACTACGTCAATACCTCGTATTCTCTTTATAGACATAATGAAAAGAAAGGTTTGGAGATTAAACGAGAGATAGACGAGTGCATGCACTATGGCTGCACAAAGTTGATTGTGCATGGCCCATTGGTGTAGGTCGTGCCAGAATCGGGTCTTGACAGGCGGGCGAATAATAGTATGCGTTTTGGTGAAGACAAATGAAGGAAACTGCCCGGGATAATTGGGCGTAATTACCCACAATCGGTGTCCAGCGTGACCAATATACGGAGCAATACGTTCAATGTAGCGCCCCAGACCGCCTACTACGTTCGGTGGATACTCTTTGCTCACAAATAGAATGTGCATAGACCTCAACCACCCAGATTCGCATTGGAGCGCATGCATATTAGGTTACAGTTTAAAAAGTTGGCAGAGTGTACCATCAAACCCTGAGAACGTCAACGAAGGAGGAAGGTGTAAAATACGTAATTTAGGGGCTTAGGGAGGTGTGGTAGAATATCAAAACGGTTGTAACGTTTCTGACGTGAAGATGTATGAACGACACTCTACCAAGTACCACAGAACAAATAACACGATCACCGCAAGCAGCGACGCCAGAACGCCGTGATCCGACTGAGCAGAAGCAGAGCCTACAACCAAGACCTGATGTTGTTGTACCTCAACAGCGAGCAGCATCGAAAGAACAGACCGATGAGGCCTCGACAACGCAGGTTACACAGATCATCGAACAATACTATCACTACATAAGTGTTGTTGAGGCAAATCTTCAGAAACACCGCCATTTTGTTGAACTTGATCCTGATATCATTGAAACACAACGTGCATTTCACCCCAAATTGTCCAGCGCCATTTTCCAAAGGGTACAAGAGCAACGCATCGCAATTGTCAGTCCTTTCCCACAGCTACCGACCACATGGCTCCTGCGTGAAGTGGCGCTCATGTTACAACAACACCTGCAACAGCGTTCAGCGCAGACCAATGGTCGTACTCCTCTGGCTATTCTTGAGTATGTCCCCAGTGATGTGGTGAATGTACCACAAACAGTGCAAGAACTAGATATTGATCGTGAATTGGAAGGTCTCACCAAACCGTCTATTCTCATTCTGCCTCGCATAACGCGTGAACAGCTTGGTTGGCGATTGAATTACACCAGCCACGCAGCCGAGCGGCATAAGCACTATATTCTCGCAGGCACAGAGCTATCTGCTGAGGTATGGGGGATTCAGCCTGGTGAGCAACCTTGTTGGGTGCAGGTTGCCCTGCCACCTCGTGAAAGCATGTTTCAGTCCAGTTATCTTGTGGATTATTTTATTCAAGGACTGATAGAAAATCAGTCGCAACTTCCTCCGATTGTCCGCAACAAGACGCGCCCTGAAGATTTCCTGGTGGGAGATCAATTTGTCTGCAATATAGCACTTCAACTACGCACCCCCCACAATATCTTCTCGTTCGTGCAAATGTTGTCGAACAGCCACAAAGATACGACAGCTCAGGAAGTGGTAGCATTGCTGGCTGAGGCGACTCAACCCGATACAAAAGATACGATCAAGCAACAGTACTATCGCAGTCTTTCACGACAAGAACAGTTGTTAGCGGTAGGAATGAGTTTTTTTGAAGGGCTTGAAGAACAGTCGTTATTTGCGGCACTCCAAGATTTGATGGGGGAAGTATGGCAGATGCCTGAGAGTGTTCCCACGACATTCGATTATATCGATCTGGAACACCTTCTTATCTTCTTCAATGTGATCGCGATGAGCCCTTACAGCGTTCGTTTTGAAAGCCGTGTAGGTGGACAGCGTGCAGTGATATTTAGTGCTGCACTCAAGAGCTATCGTCGACATATACAGCGTGCGCTGCCTTGGTTGGTCGATCTGGTTCAACAGTCGGTACGCTCAGAAGAAGTTTCGACATCCAAATCTGGTCGTGAAGGATCACCGGCCCAACTCCGTGCCACACTTGGCGAAACGTTGAGCGATCTGGGTTTACAGGCTGGCCCGCTCTTAAATCCGGCACTGCTTGTACTGATCGCCAGTGTCGACGAGGCAATGCATGTCTTTGTTGCACGTGTGCTAGCCCGTTGGTGTCTTCTGGGCCATACGCAGTTACTGATACAGCTACTAGATCGTTGGCAACATACGCCACGTTGCACCGAATTTGTCCGGGTGATGTTGGGGCGTCGCTCTGGTGACACCAAAAATCAGAGTCGTGAAACTGCCGAAACGGTTATCAATAGTGCTAGTCTCTTAATTATTACCTATGCAATACGCTCTTCACAGCCAAATCATATTCCTGCAGAATTACTACCCATGCTCCTGACCCTGGCGAAAGATCAAAATTGGCGGGTTCAATACTATCTTCGTGAGTACACCCTGCGTATGCTTATTCCAGCTCATATTAACCAGTTAGAACCGCTCTTACGTCAGCTTGTACGTGATAGCAACATGCGTGCGTCGATCAGTACTGCGCTTGCCTCTGCCTATCGCTCACACTCGGTTGAGGTGGCCCAGCTTATCAGAAAATGGTTTGACCAGGGTTCCCATGTAGCTGAGACAGCTTTCGCCAAGAGAGAACTCAGTTCCGACGAGGCGCTTCTGATGGCGGTATCGCTGACATTGTCTGAGCTTCCATATGAAACTGTGAGTGAGATATTTGGCATTGATGATGCACGCAAGCGACAGCGTGATATTCTGCGTGCCGTCAATCACCCGGAGGCGCGGGCCGCCGTTTGGAGTGCTGGTTTCCGTTTGTCTGGTGATGATGCTCAATCGCTCCGTGAGATGTTGGCTGAAGTACAGGATGGTGAAATAGACGAAATCATTACTATTCTCACCCAGACATACCTTGAGCAACGGGCCAGACTCCCTGGCCCCTGCGATGTATGGATGAAAACCGAGTTTGGTGTCTTCCCTATCTGGTTACGCCACTATCCACCAGAGACAGAAGTAGAACAGGCGTTACGTCGGGCCATCGATCCGTCGCAGGACGAACGCCTACAGGAGTTGGCGTTTCGGTCGTTTGTGTCCTTCACTGAGCATTTTAACCTGCGGGAGGAAGCGTATATAAGCCAACGCAACCAGAAATCATCAGATGCGTTGCCGCCGCTCCCTTCATCGGAGACGACAGCAAAACAGGACCTGCCAACGCGGCATGCCCCATTCTATGATGAAATAGTGATTCCATTACTTGTCACGCTTGACGATCAGCCATCCCGCCCCCTTATTAACAACCTTTGGCCACTTGTGCGTATGCTGTACGATCAGAAACCTGAAGTCGTTGAGTATACGCTCTTCCGTATGGGACTTAATCCTGAGAGCACGTTAGTATTGATCTCGCAGTACCTAAGTGAAGCACTGAAACTACAGAGGACCGGCTATCTCGGTGCTGGACCACGTCGTTTGTTCCGTGCGATGTTGGTTCTCTGGCAAGAAGGTGTGCTTCCTCAGCAAGTAGCGATCATCTTTGTTGTTGCTGTCGTAGGTATTTTGCTCGTGCTCTGTCTGCTGATGCTAGGACTGGTCAATCTTATAACATAACCCAGGGACTTTATTTATGCATTCTGAAACTATATAATATATGGAGTAACGCTATGCGTATTGGAGCTATTTTTCCACAGATCGAAATTGGTGATGACCCTATTGACATCCGTGATTATGCCCAGGCAGTTGAGTCGATGGGATATACTCATCTACTTGTGTACGATCATGTCGTTGGTGCAGGAACTACCACTCGGCCAGACTGGAAAGGACCCTACAATAGTGAGCATTCTTTCCATGAGCCGTTTGTTCTGTTTGGGTATCTTGCAGGTCTCACGAAACATATCGAGTTGGTGACTGGCGTCCTTATTTTGCCCCAACGTCAGACGACCCTTGTAGCAAAACAGGCAGCTCAAGTAGATCTCCTGAGCGGCGGGCGTCTGCGGTTGGGTGTTGGGGTGGGGTGGAATCCGGTTGAGTATGATGCTCTGAACGAAGACTTCCACAATCGTGGTGTACGAAGCGAGGAACAGATTGCAGTGATGCGGGCGCTATGGTCGGAGCCGGTGATCGATTTTCGAGGGCGTTGGCATCACATTGATGTTGCAGGGATCAATCCGCTACCGGTGCAGCGTCCGATACCGGTGTGGATTGGCGGAAGTGTTGATGCGACTCTTGAGCGAGTGGGTCGCATTGGCGATGGATGGTTCCCGCAGCGTCCGCCCGATGATGAGTCCCGCCGTATGGTTGAACAATTGTATACATATACCGAGGCTGCTGGGCGCACGACCGACTCGGTTGGTATTGAGGCACGGCTCAATGTAAAGAGTGTTACATCAGCAGACTGGGAAAATTATGTGGGTGACTGGCAGGAGCTTGGTGCGACCCACGTGACTATTAACACGATGGGGATGCAGTTGTCCTCGCCACAGGAGCATATCGACGTGTTGTGGCAAGTCCGTGAAGCCCTAGGTATCACACGATAATGAACTGCCACAAGGGTTTGCACCATGCTTGGCAAATTCCTAGGGCTGTGCTGATGGGGATTTTACGATACCATCAGCACAGTAGCACTCCAAACTATTCGATCCGAGGTGGCCCCTGCACAATTCGCTTACGTACGTCCTCAATGTTCTTGGCGCTCCACTGCCCTTCCATCCACCATGTCGCACCAGCTTCTGCATAGGGATACACTTGGCTCGTCGCTTGTTGCGGATCATCCGTCGGTGTCTCGCCTTCAATGATGATGTCGAAAGGCGTGGTCAATGAACGGTGTTCCTCAACATACTCCTTCATTGCATGAATATCGTCTGGTGTTGGTGTGATATGGGTCCCGGTTGCATCGATCATTGTCGGAAGCAATCCATCGTAGCGCATAACACGCTGCATCGATTTGGGCCGTGGCCAGGCCCCAACCACCCAGATCGGAATACGTGGTGATTGGAGCGGTGGCGGTGGTGCAGGGGTCAAAAACTCCATATCCTTCACCTGGTAGTGTTTTCCATCATAGTCGAAGAGTTCACCACGCCACAACCCTGTAAGAATATCGAGTCCTTCATCAAGCAACTCTGCACGGGTTCGGCGATCTGTTTCTTCGCCAAATACCTCGAAACCGCTGTCAATAGCCCCCAGCCCGACAGAGAGCGTGAGACGCCCATGTGAGAGGTGATCAAGTGTGACTGTTTCACTTGCTAGTTTCCATGGCCGACAGCGTGAGAGCGGAGTAATGAGTGTTCCGAGACGGATACGTTCTGTTTTGACGGCGATGGCGGCCAGCGAAATCCACGGGTCAATCCCCCACACCGGGTCCCACATAAAAAAGCCATCCCAACCGGCAGCCTCAGCCTCCTGTGCCAACGCCATTGCTGTCGTAGCATCACCCCACGGTAATACGAACCCATATTGCATCGAACGCCTCCTACGTAATCTTTGTTACATACATTCTTTCAGTATAGAGAAAACTATATGACACCTCCTGTCATATATATTCCTGTACAATAGAGCCTTCTGATACGATGTGCTAAAAGGAGCGTGATAGCTATGCGAGCAGATCGGCTACTGTCCATTCTCTTCCTCTTGCAAATGCACCAGCGGATGACCACACGTGAATTGGCCACACGACTCGAAGTGTCATCGCGCACAATTCATCGGGATATGGAAGCGCTCTGTGCAGCCGGCATTCCGCTTGTCGCTGACCGTGGTGCCAAAGGGGGATGGTTCTTGGCCGAGAGCTTTGAGACAAGTCTGACCGGGTTGAACCGCGCGGAAATTCAAGCACTCTTCTTCCCTGGCCCCTCACAATTACTCCATGATTTAGGCTTGCAGCGAGCTTCCGAGGCTGGGTTTATCAAGCTATTGGCAACGCTTCCAGCTTTTGCGCAACGTGATGCAGAATATGCTCGTCAACGCATCTACATCGACTCAAGCGGTTGGCAGGCATCTCCTGAGCAGTTGGCATCATTGGGGACTGTGCAGAACGCGATCTGGCAAGAACGGCAGGTTCAACTTGTCTATCAACGGGGCGATGCAAGTGTAGTTGAGCGCGTCATCGATCCACTAGGTTTGGTAGCCAAAGGGCAGGTCTGGTACCTCGTCGCGGCAGTTGACGGCAATGTGCGGAGCTATCGGGTCTCACGCATCCACACTGCAACAATGTTGGATACACCATGTGTACGGCCTAGCCAGTTCGATCTGGCCCAATACTGGGAACAGTCATCAACAGCATTTCGTGCCAGCCTTCCACAGTATCGAGCAGCCGTGCGGATAGAGCAAACGGTACTCCCTCGTATTCGTTGGTGGCGTTATGCGTCTATCGACCATGCCGATGAACCCGATAGCACGGGATGGATTCGGGCTACCCTCTGTTTTGAAATCGAAGAGGAAGCCATCGCCTTTGTACTGAGTTGTAATAATGCTATTGAGGTGCTTGAGCCTGCTCAGTTACATCGTAACGTGAAGGAGCAGATTATCCGACTCAGCGAGCACTACAGCGTCAGTTGAGTAGGTACATCTTTACTACTATATACGGGGGTACTGATGGCTGTAACCTTGTATGTACGTAACTCGTATTAGTATATGACAAATAAAAAGTCATTTTTCGCATTTATACCAATACAACCCATGTGTTCTTTGCGACGTACCGCGATAAGGTTGTAGCCAAGAAGAGATTAGGATGATTGTATAGAAAAGAGGAGTAAAATGGTTTATCGACATACAATCCCAAATCAGATACGCGATCACGATGAGTTAAGTGATATGTTATGGGATATTTTGCCGGAGATTACCGACACAATTGATACTACCACCAATCTATTGAATGTACGGAAAAAAGATCTGCGCCGTTCTGTTGACAATCTATCTGAGAATACGACAGTACCGCACAGACATGGTATACTACAAACTACTCTTATGGATAATAAAGTTTAAAAATCGATCACGCTCGGTGTGTTTTGCTCAGGGAAGTATTTCTGAAACTATATAGGTATAGTTTGTGAGGGCAAGTTGACGCAGCAGCAAGGTTCTGTAGATGAGGTCATTCGCAATTGCCAATGTGAGCAAAGGAAGCGTATCAAAGACGAATCTCCGTGGTGTGTTGAACTTTTTCGCCTAGCCTTTGCAGGGAATGATGAAGCCTGGGCTGGCATACGCACATTGTACGAGCCGCTGATGCGTAGTTGGATTGGCGTTCAAAGTGTTGTTGATACCGAAGAGGCTCTTCAGGAAGCACTATTAGCATTCTCTCGTTTTGCCCCCCACCAACCATCGCTGGTGGAAGACACTAATCCTGGGCGGGTATTGGCGTACCTCCGCACATGCGTCAAAACAGCCATTATCTCGCTGAATCGACGAGAGCAACGACAAGCTATCGCAGGGTATCTAGATGAGATCAATGAACCGGCGTCTGCTTACAATGTGGGTGATAATGTGCAGCTTGCTATTGTACTTTATGAGCGTATCGAAGCATTACTGACAGATGAAGAGGAAAAATTTGTTTTCTCTTTGCGTTTTATCTATGGGATGAAACCGCAGGATATCCTTGCTGAACATCCAGATCGCTTTAGTGACATCAAGTATGTATATACCATCATACAACGTGTTGTTCGGCGACTTCGTGATGACACAGGATTACAAAAATTATAAATTAGAGGTAAACTTTTTGCCAAAAATGTAATAGTTAGCTACTCTTTAACTATAGAATGCAATTGTTATATGGTTTTGGAGTACTGAGATCATGACCTATTCTTGTATGTTTGATGAAGCCGTCTTGCTCGATTATCTCACTGGTGATGCATCAGACGAAGTTCGCCGCAGTGTGGAAGAATCGACTGCGTGTCTCGAAGCCACCCAACAACTGGCAACCCAGATTGGCCATTTATTGCCGATCCTCTATCGTAGCCAATGTCCTGACGCCGCCCAACTGGTCGCGTATCAGGAAGGCCACCTTGTCAACACCGAGCAGTTAGTGGTTTATGCTCATGTGACGCGCTGTGCGATATGTCAGGAAGAACTTGACTTGCTTAATGACGTTGATGCGATTGCTGAAGCACCGCCAACAGATGTGTTCCGCAGAGTGGTCGAAGCGATCTTTCAGCCAGCGCTAGCCATGGCCATTCGAGGAACGATCCTACGCTACCAGACGCCCGAAGTTGTGATCAATCTCAGCACCCGTAAGGGAACCGGAAAACCCCGTACATGGTCTGTGCGGGGTGAATTACGAACCCATGATGGGCAACGGGTGAGTGATACGCTGGAAGAAGCCTCCCTCCAACAGGCTGATGCAGAACAATCTGACACAACAACAGCCTCACATGGTATGGTGGAAACGAATGGTCGTTTTACCTTCCAGGGTATCGTGGCAGGTGCCTATCGACTAAGCCTGCTGACGCACGATGAAGAAATTGTTATCCGAAGGCTTGTGGTTGGAAACGGCAACAGTTAGCCAAAACTTTGTATATGTATATTACTATATAGAAAGGTTTGGTGCTGTAATGTAACTACCTATGTAATGAGATCTTGATGGAAAAGCAGACAGTCCTTCCTCCTATGTCGATTGTTGAGACTTTACTTTCGTTGCCATCTGAGCAACGGAAACCCTGGCTAGCAGCGCATCAAGATTTGTTAGATTATCAGGTCGTTGCAGCCATGAAAACCTATAGTGATGAGCGATTGCTTTCCGAGCCACAAGTCGCCGATGAGGTATCTCGTTGTGCCATCCTTGTGGCCGATTTACTTCCCGCCGATCCTCTCGCCTACCCACTCGCTTGCTGGACCCGTGGCAACTGGGAGGCATACCACAACCCCAAAGAAGCTATCACCTACTACGAACGAGCGATTATCCACTATCAGAACATGGGCGAACTGCATAGTGTTGCACGGTTGTGTGGCAACCTTGTATTTGTGTACACCGACTGCGGGCGCTTCGAGGATGCTCAGCAAGCCTATGAACAGGCCCGTGCCATATACCTCGTAGATGGCTCAGGAGTAGAGCTGTATTGGCAAAGACTGGAGCAGAATTATGGTTGGCTCCTCCAAAACCAGGGCTGTTATGAAGAGGCCTTAATTGTTCACGAACGAGCCTTAGTACTGGCTGAACAATGTAACCCTGGTTATGTCGCCGAGGTGCGAGTTAATCAAGCGCTCGTATTTGGTATGCTAGGACGACTTAGAGAGTGTGAGGAATTCCTTCTTACAGCGCGTGATATTGCTGTACAACATGGGCAAAATCTCAATATTGCCAAGATAGACATGGATCTGGGATATCTGGCAATTGCTCAAGGCAATCCAGCATATGCTTTACGTAGGCTACAATTTGCACAGGAGCGTTTTGTTGCCTTACAAAACACCATGGAAATAGGGGCAGTTAAGATAGAACAGGCGAATTTGTTTAAACGCCTTGGTATGTTTTCTGAAGCTCAGGAACATTATGCACATGCACATAATAGTTTTTCAAGACTTGCGATGCATACATTCGCTGGTCAGACATTGGTGAACTGGGCGGTCGCATGTCGGTTAGATGGCGAGTATCAACAGGCTCAACAACTGCTCGAACAAGCCCAAACATTATGGGTGGCTCGTGACCAACCATACTGGCTTTCCCTTATCAAACTTGAACAAGCAGCGCTAGCACTTGATCAACACGATTATACAGGGGCAATATCTTTTATGAAAAAGCCTTTGGATATAGTCGATAATTTGGCCCTTAACGCCCAAGGTCAATTATTGCTAGGCAAAGCATTTGCAGCGCAATGGTATACCGAAGATAATGTGTATTTTCAACAGCAGGCAGAGCAGTTTTATAATCATGCGCTCCAATTTGCTCGGACTCAGGGTGATCGTTGGATGGAACGACAGGCATTGGCTGAATTAGGCAAACTACTCCTTTCCAGTGAGGCACCTTTAGCACAACAATATCTCGAAGAGGCTGTGGCACTCGATGAACTGACACGTCAAGCGCTCAGTGTTGAAGAACTCAAGGCGGGTTTTCAGTCCCAATCGAGTGATGTCTTACAATTACTTGTACGTCATGCCATTGAAGAGCATCAACCATGGTCTGCTTTAACCTATACATGGCGGATGAAAGGAAGTGCCTTACTTGATCTCCTTACTTCTGCGATAGAGACTCGGCAAAGGTTACCTGAAGGGCAGGAGGTGATTGAACAGATACGCCATCAACTCGCAGGTGAACGCTGGCGTCTGGCTCGGCAGGTTAGTGAAGACCCTGAACACCAACGTGAGCAACAGGACTCGGTTATCAGGTCGCTTGAAACACAGCTAGCACAGACACGGCGTAAGCATAACTATACTATAGACAATTCACACACACAGCTTGAAAACCCTCAACTTTTGCTGGAGCAGATGGATGCAGATGTATTGATTGAGTATGTACTCTGTGAAGATGATATTTTTGCTCTATGTGTTACTCGCGAAGGGCAATGTTCTACCACACATATAGCCGATATGACCGAGTTGCTCGATATACTCGATGAATTGCAGCTAAATATCACCAATGTGATTACCCAAACCGTCGAACATCGTGCTCGACATATGGGAGAATGGTTAGATGAATGCCTGCCATGGCTTGAACAGGCATACAATCTGTTGATTGCTCCGCTTGAACCACTACCAGAAGGCGCTCGATTACTGATTGCCCCATGTGATCCACTCTATCTATTTCCCTTTGCTGCTCTATGGAATGGTGAAACCTATCTGATCGAGCAGCAGGAAATACAGATAACTCCTAGTGGAGCATTACTGGCTGTTCCTGTGTCTTCTAGTGTTACTGGCGGTCCGCCACTTGTGATCGCTTCCTCTGCTGGCAATCATCTTACTGCTGTACAGAACGAAGTAGATGCTATTCAAAAAGCTTTGCCGAAAAGTGTTTGTCTGGTCAATGATCTTCAGTCTCTCGATACGCTTACTCATCTTTCTGAGTCACCTCGTATCCTGCACATTGCTGCCCACAGCCTTCTACGCTCAGATCTCCCTCTGCTGTCGGCGCTCCAATTAGAGGGAGGTATGCTCTCGGTGGAACAATGTTATGATCTGCCATTGCAGAACACCGAACTGGTGACTTTGAATGGCTGTACCACCGCAACCGGGTTTGAAACAGGAGGAGCACTGCTTGCCTTTCAGTCTGCCTTTTTGGTCGCTGGAACACATAATGTGATCAGTAGCCTGTGGTCTGTTGATGATCAGACAGCAGCATTCTTTATGGCCCAGTTTTACCAGAACTATGCTGATGGTTTGTCGCCAGTTGCTGCACTACGCCAAACACAACTGGCCTTACTTCAAAATTCACATACCAACCACCCGGCGATCTGGGCGGCATTTGCCTGTAGCAGACCGTTTGGGAGTTATGTTGATAAGCAGTAGCTAATGTCTGTAATTCTCATATTGATCCCTGGTTTGTGGACTACCGCTCGATATATTACTAAATTTCTTACTCGTAAGTCATTATCAACTTAAATAATCTGTCATTTTTTCCACAACAGACAATTACACGCCAAAAGTAGTCCTTCAAAATCCTCTTTTTGTATAGGATAGAATTTTACTATCAAAAGGATAACGATCAACAGGGGAGGATTTGCTATGGGCTATCGAGTTATTCTTTTTATGACAATGTTTAGTGTATTGCTGGCAAACATGGCTTTTCCACAGGATTCTCATCAGCAAGCTCCTGCGACCAATACAGTTTTTGCTTCGACACAGACAAGGGCACCTAGTCCCTTGCCCTATGGTTGCGGCGGTGTTACGCCGCCCACGGAAGAGGAAGCGGCGTGTTGTCTCTCTGGCACGGTCTATTTCGATGGTGAAGTGATTGATGGTGCTGAAGTCATCATCAGCAATAAGCGGGGTAACCAGAAGTCGGAGACGACCAGGATGTTTCTGGACAGCGAAGTGCCTGGTTATCGCCTGAGTCTGAGTGCGCCACCGCTCAATGTGCAGAGCGGTGATACCATTGAAATAACGGCCCGCCACGGTGACCACACCCAGACACTGGAATACACGGTACGCTCAGGTAGCCAGCAGGTCGATATAGTGATTCCAAGCGAGCAGGGCAACGACTATGACATAGGCCAGCGGCTGTGGTTTCAGGATGACGCCAAAGATGTTGCTGCACCTCGTGATATCACGTTAGGTAGCAACGGCCAGCTCTACGTTGTCGATGGTGTCAATCTACGAGTGCAGAGTTTCACCTCCAATGGCCAGAATGTCGTTGTGCAAGGCACCCGTGGCTCAGAAAAAGGCCAATTTCTTGACCCTCGTGCTATCACCACTGACTCCGATGGCAATGTCTATGTGCTGGACACCGGCAATGGTCAAATCCACACATTTGATAGCATCCTTACTCCGGTGACAAGCTGGGGTGGCTTTCGTGCATCGAACGGGTTTGCAGGTGCCCCATACCGCGATTATCGCGGCTTGGCAGTTGACACCGATGGCTCTATGTATGTTGCGATGGTCGAGGGCAAACCGACAACACGGAGCGTTATCCTTAAATATGATAGTGAGGGTAATCAGGTCGATGTCTGGGAGGAAGGTGATCTGCGCGATCCCCGCGATATTGCCATCAATGCTGAGGGGCATATTCTAGTAGCCGACGATGATCGTATTGTGACGTTCAAAAACAATGGACGTCCGCCAACCACCATACCTATTGATCATGAGATACGTCGTCTGGCTGTCGATCCGGCTGGAGATATCTATGTGGCTGCCAGTGATGATAGCATTCACAAGTACAAGAGTTATGGCACGCTGATCGACACTTGGGAGGGCAGTGAGGTTGCTCAATTATGGCAGGTGCAAGGTATTGCTGCGAATGCCGATAATATCTACATTGCCGATTGGCAGCTTGGGCCTATCAGTAGCTTCAATACTGAGGGCGCTTTCAGTCAAAGTTGGGGCAAGAGAACTGGACAAAGTGATCGGTTTAACGGACCAACTGATGTAGCCATTGATAGTGAGAACAATGTCTATGTTGTTGAGAAGGAGCATGCACGGGTTCAGAAATTTAACAGCGAGGGTAAAATTGTTACGAGTTGGGGCACGTATGGAAGTGGCAACAGGGAATTCAAAGAGCCTCATGGTATTGCTATTGATGCCTTCGACAATGTGTATGTTGCTGATACAGGTAACCATCGCATTCAAAAGTTTGCGCCGAATGGCGAATTGCGTGATGTGTGGCACAATCAGGGTTTTTACAACCCAACCGAGATAGCTATTGCTTCCAATGGAGCTATCTATGTTGCTGATGGCGGGAATAACGCTATTAAAGTGCGTACAGCAGATAGCGAAACCTTCTTACCATGGGAGAATGACTATTTCGATAGACTTAGTGATGTGGCGGTTGACTCAGACGGCATGGTCTATGTGCTGGATGATCAAGCCAATCAGATTACGCGTTTTTCCACAAGCGGCAATGTGATTGCAGTGTGGGATGTCGCCAGCAAACTAGCGCATGAATTGCCGGAGTTTGCTACCCGTGGTATCGATATCGACTCCTCTGATCGCGTGTATGTGACTGTTCAGAGTCAGGATGGGCTTCATGCCATTTACAAATTCGACAAAAACGGTGATGTGCTCACGAACCTGGGCCAGACAGAGCTACGCTCACCCCATGGTATTACGCTCGACCAGAGTGGCAATGTCTATGTGACGGATATGCAAACGCATAGTGTTGCTATTTTCCATCCCACGACCGCCAATCAGCCCGTTGCGACGATCAACCATATCAACAAGCGCACCTTCGCGCCTGGAGATCAACTCAGAGCCTACGGTATGGGTCAGGATAGCGATGCGACTCCGAACGACATTCAGGAGTATGAGTGGCGTTCGGATAAAGATGGGGTATTAGGGACTGAGCCAGCACTTACGGTACCTATTAACAGATTACAGCCTGGAACACATCAGTTACAGTTTCGTGTGCGTGATGGGGAAGGCCAGTGGTCTGAGTCAACAAGCATTCGTATTACCAACACGGCTGTCAGTCAGACCGAGTGGACAATGCTTCTTTATCTCGCTGGGGACTATGATGACGGTGGAAGTCTCTACAATACGTTTGATGAGATGGTTGATCGACTGGGTGAGAGTTTCCGAAATACGGAGGTACGTATCGTAGCCCAAATTGATGGGCCGCAGGATAATGACACCTTTCGAGTCACTGTGACGCCTGGTAGCGGATCGCAACCTGCGACTGTTGAGCGCCTCCGCTACTCTGAACAGGCTATGGACAGCCCAGAAACATTGGTACAGTTTATCCAATGGGGTCAACAGATATTTCCTGCCAATCACTATTATCTCTCTGTTGCCAATCACGGTCAGGCGATTCAAGGCATTGCGTGGGACAGGACATCGGCCTCGGATGGAAGTGCCTATCTCACCTCAAAAGAATTACGTGAGGCGCTTGGAGCGGATGGTGTTGTTCCTGTTGATATTGTCCATCTCGATGCCTGCTCCCTCAACTTGTTTGAAGTTGCCTATGAATTGCGTGAGCGATCAGAGGTGGTGATCGCCTCGCAGTATCTGGCGTGGGATTTCTTCGCCTATGACCAATATGTAAATGCTTTTACGTCTGAGACGACTGCTCAAGCAGCTTCTCAAACCATTGTGGAAATGTATGCAGCATTGGCACGTGAGCACGCGGTTCCTTTTACCATCTCAGCAATGGATGTGCGGCGCGTTGAACCAACGGCCCAGGCGATTGACGATCTGGCGACGAAGCTGCGAACGCACATCAACAATGAGCAAATTGATCCTGAGCAGATGTCTGTAGTCTGGCAGAATACCCGTAAGTTCGAGAGTAACGGTGATTGGATCAACAATGATGAGGACTGGTATATCGATCTGGTGCATTGGACTGAGCAGATGGGACAGGCTCATTTTCCCGCCAACGTGATACAATCTGCTCAGGAATTACAAACCGAATTAACGCTTAGTCAACAGCCATTTGTGATTGCCAATGCAGTAGCCAGTGGTAGTTTCCCATTACATATCGACAAAAACGGAACGTATGTTGATTTAAGCAACTCCTATGGTGTGTCCATCTTCTTCCCTGGCAAGTCGGAGCGTAGAACATTTGCGTATGATGGCTATAAAAAGAATGAACTCTTTGGTTTTACAGAAAGCACTAGTTGGACGAGCTTTCTTGAGGTTGGCTTGGGTGTGTTGCCGCCAGGCGGACCACTCGATGGCGAACCTAATCCACTCGCACCACTGCCACAGCCAGAGTCCGAACCCGAGCCAGGCGCCACACAGATCTTTTTGCCAATGATCCAACGATAGTGTTGCTACAGGTAACGTTACGAGGCAGCCGCATGACTGCCTCGTTTGTGTGTTGTCTAAGGTTATCAGCGTGTACTGAACGCAGAGCGATGAGCGAAGCCTGAGCTTGTCGAAGGCGGGGCGGTTGAACAGGACTGCGAGACGCGCCGGTTCCGTAGTCAGAACACTGCCTGTTGAAGCAGGCTGGCCACACCAAGCAGTATTCGAGGGCATGCTCACAGATAACAATGCTGCTTCGTGTTTCGTATAAGAGTGAGTTATCCATCCGACGCAAAAAATAGTTCGTATACGAATCGATTGGCCACAAATAATTTGTATACGAGGAAACATGCAACGTCCTATACTAGACATAACGCAAGAAGTCTACGTTCTTTCAGCGATTATTACCAAACATGCTCGCCAAAATATCGAGCAGCGGTTGGCGGATCAGGGGGTTAGAATTGGCCCCATGCAGTTTGGTATGTTGCGCCTGCTACGCCACGGCCCCCAAACGATCTCCGAACTCAGCCAGACCATGCTGCTTTCTCCTGCCACACTCGTCCCGGCCGTTGATGCGTTGGAGCAAGCCGGTCTGGTAGAGCGCACCAAAGACCCTCGCGACCGCCGACGAACACCGCTTATGCTCACGGAGTCGGGAACAGCGCTGTTGCTTCAGGTGCCGCCGGTGACTGTTCAGGATGCACTCACACAGGCGTTGGTGCTACTGGATGAAGATCAACATCAGCAATTACTCACATTGCTTCGTACTGTTGTTGGTCATTTTCCCAATGGCGCACGTATTATCGAGCATGTTGCGACTCATATACAGCAGCCAGACGGGCGAGATGCTGCATCGAATAGACAGGAAGTGAAATAAACCTCTATGAGTAATCAACCTGCATCTGAGGGTCGGCTGGCATATAAATGGAAAGTCCTGATCTCGATTGTCTTCGGCATTTTTATGATCATTCTGGATACGACGGTAGTCAATGTGGCTTTCCAGACCTTACGCCGTGAATACGATGCTAGCCTGAGTGAGGCGCAGTGGATCATCAGCATCTATGTATTAGCTCTGGGTATTACCACCCCAGTCTCTGGCTTTCTGGCTGACCGTTTTGGTTTGAAGCGCATCTACATCTGGGGGCTGGGCATCTTCACTGTGGGCTCTTTCCTTTGTGGTTTGGCGCCTTCGCTCTGGGGGTTGGTGGTGGCACGAGCTATTCAAGGTATTGGTGGTGGTATGGCTCAGCCCCTTGGCCCAGCACTGCTGTATCGTACCTTCCCTCCCAAAGAACAGGGAGTTGCGTTAGGCTACTTTGGTGTGGCCCTGATAGTTGCGCCGGCCATGGGTCCCATCCTGGGTGGGTTTCTGGTCGATATCGATTTGTGGCGGTGGATCTTCTTTATCAATATTCCAATTGGTATCGTCGGCGTTTTGCTGGCCTCCCGTTTTCTACGCACAGAACCCATTGAACACAAACCACGTCTTGATCCACTGGGTCTGGTCACCGCAGTGATCGGCTTTGGGTCAATACTTTATGCGGCTACCCATGTGGCGGAGGTTGGCTGGACCTCCCCGAGCGTCATTGTATGGTTTGTGGTGGGAGCGGTCGCGCTGATAGCTTTTGCTATTATTGAACTCTTTGTTGCGAAAGAGCCACTACTTGATCTGCGTCTGTTCGCTAATGGCACGTTTCTCACCGCAAGCCTGATCGGATATGTTACGGTGCTAGCGCTTTTTGGGGCGGAATTCCTGATGCCACTCTATCTGCAATCGTTGCGTGGTCTTACGGCATTGGAGACAGGTTTTGTGCTGTTGCCGCTGGCTGTGGCGGCTGGGATTATGGCGCCCCTTGCTGGTCGCTGGTATGACAAAATTGGTCCTCGTCCCATTGTCGTTATTGGGTTTGGCCTGCTGATTGTCAACACCTGGGAGCTAGCCCGGATACAGGCTGATACGCCGATCTGGTGGATTGCGGTCCTGATGGGGCTACGTGGTGTCGCCCTAGGTATGACCGTACAGACCACGTTTGCAACGGCATTGGCCAGTGTGCCTCGCCCGTTGTTACCACGTGGTTCATCATTGATCAACAGCACACGTTTTGTGGTCCAATCGATTGGGGTAGCGATTTTAGCAACGGTACTCGCCAGTACCATTTCGCCGGAAGTACAAGCGCAACAACTCCAGAGCACGCCAGAAGTGGGAAGTACTGCTCAATCTTTTGGCCTGTGCGAGACACCTGGTGACGTGACACCGGAACTGCGTGCAGGTATGCAACAGGCATGTAACGAGAATGTGATCGGCTTTGAGCGTACCTATCTGCTGACATTTTACTTTGCTATTGCTGCACTGGTTATTGCTTTCTTTATGCCAGGCTGGCCACTGGGATGGCAAGGACGAGGTTCGCTGGAGCAACCATCAACAGCACATTAAGTATAATGTACGTTAACGTATATTGTATGTTCTATAGTAGGAGAAATGTTGATGACCAATGACTCAGATGAGGTGCCTATTGCATGTGTCTTGACCGCCCTTACACAAAGTGAACAGGAACGGCGGCAATGGTTGGCTGAACGACTGTTTGATAGAGTACAACAGATACGCGAACTCGACAATGGTTTTGCGTTGGAACTGCCTGATGACGATGAGATTTGGTTGCAGATGGCCGAGTTTGTGACTCTGGAACGACGCTGTTGCCCATTCCTATCTTTTGCATTGTACTCAGCGGAAGAACAGCGACCAACCCAGTTACATATCACAGGGCGTTCGGGCGTAAAAGCCTTTCTCCAGCAGCAGTTCGATCTATCCGGTGTGTAGCTCAGGAGTGAGGTGCAGATGGCGAAGGCTATGGTCCCCGCAGATCCCAACTATCGTGATCGCGTAACAGCCGGTTTTGCACGCCAGCAAGCAATGCAAACGTTGCATATTGAACTGGTCCGGGTTGAGCCGGGCGAGGTTGAGTTAGCATTCCCATACGATCCCTTGTTAACCCAACAGCACGGCTTTATTCACGCCGGCATTTTATCAACGGCCCTTGATAGTGCCTGTGGATATGCTGCATTCTCGCTGATGCCGGTTGATGCCTCGGTTTTGACGGTCGAGTTCAAAGTCAATTTGCTTTCGCCAGCCAGAGGTGATCGTTTTCAGGTGATTGGTCGTGTGGTGAAACCAGGCAGAACCATCACTGTATGTCAGGGCGAGGCATTTGCGTATGTGAGCACCCAATCAAAGCTTATTGCAACGATGACCGCGACACTGATGGCTGTGTTTGATCGTCAAGATGTACAAGAGTGATCGTGTATTGTAAGTATCAAAAATGCCGTGTCACACCTGGTTGTTTGGACCATATCCGTACTTGAGATGTTCGATAGAACGTAGGTGAGTGTATGCTGATCTGAAATATCATGTTTGAGTAGGTTGGCTCGCACTCAATGTCGGATAGCATTACTCTTTATACTTTCAAGGAACCTCTTTCTCCGAATTCGATTGAGTGGGCTGTTTGAACAAGTTGATTTCGCAATTCAGTAAGATTAAACGCTTTCTGTACCGTTTTCTGCCTCAAGTCAGAAAGATACTCGAAAATAGTGCAGAATTCCCACGCCAAAGGCACGCTTTGTTAGCCTGTGTTTTTTGTTTGCTCTTCAAATGTTTCTATCAGAAATGTGGCCAATGTGCCAGCAAAACCAACAGCCATTTTTGCATGTCTTGGGCTAGGCTTGACATATCTTTTTCCTTTGCCGTGAGCGTCACCAAAGGCATTTCTTAATCCAGCCAGCCCATTAACTACATTGGCACTACCGCTTAATATTTGCTTGAAAATATCTTCTCCGTGTTGGTCGGGCGACAAATTCGATGCCGATGCAGTTTGCTTGTATAGTTTTTGCAAGTTACCATCTTCTTTGAACGAAACACCTTTATTATCAAGCACATATTTACAAACCGTTTCTACCAATGTTCGCGCACTTGTAATCGCTCCTTCTGGGTCGCTTGAAACCCTTTCAAGGGATTTCTGCCAATACTCATTAATGCTTGCACTCGACACATTTTTTAGAGCTGATTCGGATGCTTGCGTTACTGGTGTGGTCAAGAGCCATTTTTGAAGTTTCTTCTTATCTTCATCACTTGGCTGACCGTATTTGGTTGGTACGTCATATTCACACAGCCGTAACAGTATTCTTTTCTGTTGTTCTATCGGAAATGAAGAAAGGAAGTTTTCAAAAATCTTCCAACGTGGTGCACCACCAGAATAATCTGGAATATCTGATGAATATTCTTTGAAAAACTCGTGTATTTCTGGTCCCGACAAACCTGTTTGACCAGCAAACATTTCTCTTGCGAGCTTACAAATATGTAGTGGTAAGTATTCCATAAAAATATTTACTATGATTTTGTGCGAAGCAGGCTAACATGAAGTAGGCCGATATTATTCTCCTATCCTCTATCGTATCAGATTGACCTTAGATTTACCTACCGTCCCAAACTGTAGAAACAGGCGGCCATTTTTTCGTGTAATAGACTACTACACCCACGGGTACATAGTCAAGAGTCAGCGTACATAAGGGAGTGTCCAAGGTTAAGTTTGTGGACTCACCGCGGCTGTGCAATCAGGTGTTTGTGGCCCTGTGTCGCACGTACTGTTTGTCCTGATAACCAAAGGCACTGTCCAGAAGCGACCATGCCCATTCCATAGCAACATCTCGCTCCCGTCCTGAGCAAGGGTGGCGAATGCATCCCACCGTGGCTGACTCAAATCCCATACACGTGCGGCCTCCCGATCCACAGCAATAATTCGCCGTCCACCGATGGGAAATGTGTTGACCAATACGACTTGATCATCAGGAGTCCACTGTGGTGGACGGGTGGGGCCATCCGGTCCAAGTAAGAACTGTTCTTCTGTCTCTCCATTGCGACTCACAATTCTGAGTTCAGGAGCACGTGAGCGGGTGTGGCCTCGTGGTTCGGCACCTACAGTAACTGCAAGGTATTCTCCGTCATGGCTCCATGTGAGGCCCAATGAAGCCATTTGCAGCACTTCAGCCCGATTTGGCACAGGTGTGGGATCAACGACTGGTGCTGCAAAATCTGCACGTCTATCAGATACCTGTTTTTCGGGATACCCCAGTAGAATACGACTCAGTTTTCCACCATCGAGGTCGCTCAGGCATACGTCACTTCCACAAAGGTATGCGATTCGTTCTTCACGCGGATCGACAGACAGAGCAAATGGCATATCTGCGTCAATGCTCAAACCAGATAAAGAGCCCTGTTGTGTTGCTTCGCTTCCATCTGTTGCAATATGCCAGAGGTGTTCTGCTTGCCAAAAGTAGATATTGGTATTTACGACAGATACATGTGCCAGGTCGCTCTCGGCAAGCGTGTGCCTCTGCCCTGATGCAAGGCTAAACGTATTGATGGTGTATGGTGCTTCTGCTCGAACTACATCAGCCGTTTGGAGAAAGACCACATACTGATCGGTAGCCCACGTATATTCGACGACCTGTTCGGCGATTTTGTATGGTGTTGACTCGTTGAAAGGTATCAGCCAGAGGGTGCCGTCTGCATCAGTTTCTTTTTCTAAAAATAATGCATACTTTTTATCAGGAGACCAGTGTATGGGTGGTACTTGCCAACTGCCATTCCATGTGTCAATAGTTAGCCTGGCTGAATCTTCTGACAAAGGCACCGTATTGATATCACCAAGTGAGAGTCTCGCGTCTGTTGATGCAAATGGTGTAAGGGCTAACTGTTGATGCTCATAGAACAATCTGTTGAGTCCTGTTACTCGCGTTTCAGGGATGGTTGTGTATACGTTGGGTGGTGGTGTGAACATTGGAATAGTGAACATACGAGTATGATCATCAGCGTAGCGCAATACAATATCGGCAGACGCAATAGTGTCTGGATCTGGTGCAATAGTGATCTGTTGTATGTCGTAATCAACCAATGCCTCGTGTGGATGCAGCGGGTCGAGTCCCGTTTGCCCGATCAATTGATCAAGTTGTGCAGTAAGTACAGTCGTCGGGTCACGATTGATGGTGACAAAACGATTGACAAACAGACTATCCGGATTGTAGTGATACCCTCCAACAAGCCGATAATATAACCCAACAGGGTTAGGGATATATGAAAATGGAGCAATGAAACTTATCAGCAGCAGTGCTATAAGCAGGAGCCACCACTTTTGCAAAAAACGAGTTCTCATACCGACAACTATAACCAGGATGTATCACAGCGGTATCTCAATTACATCACAGTTGTGTAACAAGAATTGCGGTGTCTGGATGCTATAAGAGGGCGTTTGTTTACACAAATGCAATATTTCTGTGATGTGGATGTGACAATCATTTGTTACGCTATATTCCGCTTACTACCACACATACAGAATGAATCAGAAAGTAAAGGTTTTTGGGGTGTACCAAAGCAACAAATGTCCTATTGGGGCGAGTGAAAATCCAGTAGTTGATGATATTACCGAGGTCTACCAGACATACCGTCAGTCAATTCTGGCGCATCTGGTACGATTGGTTCGTGACCATGAGGTTGCTGAAGATTTGTGTCAGGAAACCTTTATTAAAGTCATGCGAGCTTGGTCGCGTCGTGACGCGCGTGCAAGTATTTCTGCTTGGATCTATCGTATTGCAACTAATACTGCGTATGATTATCTTCGGCGGAGTCAGCGTATTCGTTTTACGCCACTGTATGTGATCGAACAGGGAGCTTTTGGGGTTGATACCCTTGATACACAACTTGATGAGCATGAGCCGATCCAACAGGCGTTGGCCCAACTACCTGAACGTTATCGCACTTTGCTTATTCTCCACAGTTGTGCCGGGCATTCGACGCGTGAGTTAGCCGATGCCCTTGGATGTACAGATAACGCCATTAAGACGCGTCTCTTCCGTGCGCGTACACGGTTCCGCGAGATATATCAGCACCAGTAAAAAGTTAGTTTTGCAGCAATTCATCAAACTCCTGTGCTGCTTCGAACATCTGCCCATTTCGTAAATTCAGGCTGAATCCCCCCCACAACTCACTCGATGGATCGCCCTGAGGATGATCGAGAAACCAGCAGAGTGCGTGAAGTTGTGGCTCACGACGTACTTCTCTCAGCGCAGTGGTAAGCCAGCCCGGTGGGTAGTTTTGGGCCGGTGGGATCCGTTCATCACTGGTCCAGGTATTGGTCGATACGATATAGGCTGGCAACCCCTGAGTTGTCTCATAGCGGTTAATAATACGTAACCAGTCCTTATACACACGAAATCCTGCCTGAGCTTTCCCCCATTCCTCCCGGTATATGTCTGTAGCGGGTTCACGTGCTGGCTGATTGCTTACCTCAGGAGCAGTCGGTCGTCCTGGCGCTTGAATCGCGAAACCATCAGGGTTCGCAAACGCGATGCCAACATCACGTTTTGCCTTGACACTTTCATCGATGTAGGCCACCATTGTGTTCATGTAATTGAGCCAGGGTTGATTGAGGGGATCACGGATAGCTCCATTCTGATCATCAATCCATGGCGTAAGGGGACCAACGAGTAAACGGACTTGTGGGTTAACTGCACGCATACGTTGTACCACGTTATCGGTGCGTCGTGGGTCCACATCATAACCACTCAAAACTCGTGCATACCATTCTGGGGTGGTTGGTTCGTCAGGCACAAGCTCATTCTCATCAAATCCGTTGATACCACTCCCAATAATGTAGCCATAAACGTCTTTAAGGCGTTCATCACGGGCCAGCCGCTCACATGCATCAAGGTAACGGGCCAGTGCCACCTCATCATCTGTTGGAGGCATCGCTTGACGGTAATCATACGCAATGCGCACGAGCACCCGTAATCCCTGTGTATTTGCCTTGTGAACCCATTCGGCTAATCCATCAATACTAAAGTTTTCATCAAACGGGCGTTGTGTATATGTGAGTTCGACGGTCCAGCCAGATCGCCCTCTCCAGTCGCGTGAGGGATCGGCAAACACAACACCTAGTTCTGTAGGTGTTAATGGCGGATCAGGGTCGCTTGTAGCGGCCGTTGGACCAAGTTGAATCCGCGCACGTTCAATACACCCAGTATGGCAATCATGATAAAAAATAGCTTCGTAGTTTGTGTTTTGGGGAGACCGGAAAACCCAGCGCCATGTCCATGGGCCATTATTTAAAGGGCCACGTGATATAAATTCTTCATCACGTGGTATTTCTACGCCATCAATCAGCAACTTGATATTTGCCCAGGGAGCGTTATCACTGATATACAGTGCCACAGGTTCATCAGGCCGGGCAGCTGGTGGCTCTATGCGCGTCTGTGGCCATGCGCCAATAGGATTGGTTTGTGAGTTGGTGACAATCAGGACACGGCCATCAATCGGCAGAAACCAATACCCACCGAGGAGGAGTGCCAATAGAATAAACAATGCGATTTTTGGCGACAGGAATGAGCGAAAACGTTGCTTTTCTTTAAACTGTTTCATAGTGTTATTCACCAGCTTTGGGAGCGTAGTTGAGTGTCCAAGAGACTGTTGTACCTGTATCACCCGTTATCTTGCTTTCAATTGCGAGTTTTGTATGATGTTGACGCAGAATTTCCTGTACTAATGCCAAACCAAGACCACTGCCTTCGACCTTTTCGTTACCACGGTATAGGCGCTCGGCTACACGAGGAAGGGCTTCTGGTGCAATACCTGGACCGCTATCACGTATGATACATACAGCCCCATCGGTTGCTGCTTCGAGTTGCACAGAGATAGTATCTCCTGGTCGACAATATTTTATTGCATTGTCAAGTACATTGAGGAAAACTTGTTTGATGCGATCTGGTTGTGCCAGTACCAATGGCATACGGGTATCAGCATTGAATGAGAGCATGAGTTGTCGTTCTTCGGCGATGGGAAAGACATGTGCGATGGCTTCCTCAGCGATCAACACTAAATTAACAGGCTGAAGTGGGAAGTCTACGGTTGTCTCCAGGCGATAGAGTTCAAGGAGATCGCGCACCAGGCGTGCCATACGTTGTGTTTCACGTTGGATGGTTTCGGTTGACGTATGACGCACCACATCAGTCGTTTGTGGGTTACGGATGATCTCTGTATGCGCGACCAGTGCCGTAAGTGGTGTACGCAATTCATGCGATAACTGACTGATAAAGGTTTGTTGTTCCTGGATAAAGCGCTGCTGTTCACGTCCATCGGTCATGACCAGGAGCGATCCCTGATTGCTGATCGGGTAGCGCCACCAGCGTAGTGGGAGTGGATGGGATATGATTCCATTTCGTGGGGTCATGCCTGGTGCATTGTCTCCAAGGCGTTGTATGGTTTGGGCAAGTGTCTCAGGAGCAGTGCTGCCTAGTTCATCAAACAGATGTTGTGCCATAATGTTGGCAAACAAGATGGTGTTTTCCTGATTGGTAATGACGATGCCAAAGGGAAATTTGTCCCACATGAACCATAGTTCTTCATCGATTGTGGGAGATGTTGGTTGACGGCGAAGGCTCTGCCACATCATCACACTCACTCCGACAATCAGAAGTAGCAGTATGAAGAGTGTTATACGTAGGTTGAGTTCAATCATCTTGGAATGTTATGCCCGTCTTTTGTGCAAGACGATAGCCAAATCCACGAACTGTTTCTATGTATGAGGCGGTTTGGGTACCGAGTTTTGCACGCAACCTCTGGATGTGAACATCTACTGTACGGGGCTCACCATAAAAATCTTCGTCCCAAACGCGACGTAGCAGTGTTTCACGTCCAAAAACTTGCCCTGGATGATCCATTAACAATTCTAATAAGGCCCACTCCTTGGGGGTTAAATCAACCGATGCTCCATCTACCTCAACGCGATGTTGTGTACGCCAGAGTCTAAGGAGGCCATAGGTGAGGGGTTGTTCTTCGGTACTTTGTGAAGATACGCTTTGTTCGGCAAATCGCAACATTGCTCGTATACGGGCAAGCAATTCACGCGGTTCAAATGGTTTGGTGACGTACTCATCAGCACCAAGCTCTAGTCCCGTTACTTTGTCGATAACCTCATCACGTGCTGAAAGCATCAACACAGGAATATATGGTGACATGGCGCGAATACGACGACATACCGTGTACCCATCAAAATCAGGCAACATAACATCAAGAACCACTAGAGCAGGATAAGGTCCTTCAATAAGTTTTTCGAGTGCCATTACGCCTGTGGTAGCCTCGCGTGTTTCATAACCAGCTTGCTCAAGCAATGTTGCTACGCCATGCAGCACTGCAGGGTCGTCATCAACCACAAGAATACATGAAGACATAACTTCTCTCACGCTATTCTGCTATATGTGTTGTTTCTTTATACAACATAAATCTGCATATTTCGATGTGTACTGATTATACATCAAGAAAGTCAGTTCTACACCTACAGGAGCTTATGTCCAATCAGTTTCCACAAACATAAGAACATGACTTCCCGTCATGTTGGGTATGCTTCTGGTATAGCTATAGCCGTATACTAGCTTTGTACATAACTGTAGCAGCAGGTTGTTAACCATGTTGGTACGCTGCTTCTTACAGGAACCGCTCTGTATGCAATGTATATCACCACTATATCCCCGCATGAGAGTAAATGCTATTCCACGCCGAAATATCCACCATGTACAACAGAAATCGTATTCTGCTGTGTGGAATCTTTGCTCCACGTCGAGCGTTTTTTTATTTTATCAACTAGGTTGATACGATTCTTTCTCTCTCCTCGTTGTATTGTTCGTTCTCCACCAATTATCAAAAGTGCTAAAACAGCAGACTGTATCTTGCAATAAAAAAGCAACCAAAATGTCTTTGATTGCTTGGGTTACATGATCGAGGTATAGGGAGCTTACAACTGGGCAACGATTCGCTTCACCAGTTCACTGAATTTGGGTTTTGCTAGTTCGCCTGCTTCAAGTACTTCTTCATGGTTGGCTGGCGGACCATCAGGCAGTGCCAGGTTGGTGATCAGTGATATGCCCAGGACGCGCATACCGGCATGCCGTGCGACGGCAACTTCTGGTGCGGTTGACATACCAACAGCGTCGCTGCCCCATGCGCGGAGCATACGCAACTCAGCTCCACTCTCGAATGTTGGTCCGGTCAGCATCGTATACACACCCTGACGTAACGTGACACCAACGTCGGTCGCCTTTGCCTGAGCAAGCTTTTGCAACTCTGTGTCAAAAGCATCAACCATAGCGGGGAAGCGTGGTCCCAATTTATCATTGTTTGGCCCTCGCAGTGGGTGATGGCCAACCATGCCGGGAAGAAAAATCTGATCGGTGATGAGCATAAGATCGCCAACATTCCAGTCTGCGTGCAGGCCACCAGCAGCGTTGGTCACAAACAAGATATCGCAACCCAATGCATGGAAAACCCGTACTGGAAAGGTAACCTGTTGCATCGAGTATCCTTCGTAAAAATGGAAACGACCACGCAAAACAGCCACAGGTTGATCGGCCAGCATACCAATGGCAAGTTCACCGCGATGCCCTACAACGGTTGATGCAGGAAAATGCGGGATATCGGTGTATGGTATCACTGTTGCATCTGTCATGTCGTCGGCTATAGCGCCCAGCCCCGAACCAAGAATGAGGCCAATACGAGGAGTCAGTGTTGTTTTATCAACAATGGCCGCACGTGCCTGTTCAATCTGAGTCAACATGTCTGTCATATACTTTACCATTTATAATTACAATTAGATCCTACGCAGTAAATCACGTCGTTTTGCTTCAAATTCATCTTGTGAAAGCAACCCCTGATCACGTAGATCTGCTAATTTCTGTAGCGTTTGTTCAATATCGGCCTGTGGTCCTCGATAGGCAGGTGGTGGCTGCATATATGCCGAAACCGCCTGTGGGTCCATGTATCCGTATCCACGACTCTGGTGATTTTTTGCTTCAAGCATCGCACGTTTAAAATCGATTGGCTGAGCAATTTTTCGCATGGTACTAACACCCAGATCAGATGCTGTGAGAATTTGAATGTCACCAAAGTCAAATATGCGACCCAGCCAGCTTTGTCGCAATTCGAGATCGGTTATTTTTTCGAGGGTTGAGTCGGTAGCTGACTTACTGAAGATGCCGCGCAACTGAATAACCCGTTGGTCGGTCACCACATATTCTTCATTGTTCCAGCGTAGATAATCCAGAAAGGCACTAATGAGAATGATTGCACTGATGACTCCACACACGGCAAAGACCAGTTGACCAACCGGTATACCTTGGATAAAACGTTCGCCAAAGGCGCTCTGTGAAGCAATACCAGCAGCAACGAGCATGACAATAAGAAACGTCTCAGCGACAATATTGCTGACTAAGACAAACGTATGTTGTCGTCCAACATATACAACGCGTTCACCGCGGCTTAAAAGTTCTTCAAGATAGGCCATCATTCACTCCTTGTATGGTTGCTGGAACGTTGATCTATGGGATAGCTTGACGGACTTCCTCTAGAAAAGCGATTGATTTCAGATTGCGTTCCAAAATGTGCCGAACATAGATATTGAGTATCCGTCCGACTTCCTCACAGACGGCTGGTGTGAGGTTAAGCTGTTCAATAGCCTCAAGCGATTGTGATTGTAAAAAGCGCAACAGTTTGAATGCGTTCAGACTGATGGCCATTGCGACAGGATCATAGGCGACACAACGTGGGCAAAGCATTCCACCATTTGATGGGCTAAAACGATTGGCATCCTCGTGTAAAACTTCCTGACATGCCGCACAGTAATGGAATTGGGGCCGATAGCCGGCATAGCCAAGTAACTGTAATTCATAGTAGCGTAATACCAGATCGATGTTGCGCGTGGTGTTCAGTGCATTCAATGTGCCAACAAGCAAATCAAATGCTGGACGGTTTTCATCCTCATCACCCACGAGATGATCAATAAGTTCAGCCACATAGTAAGCGGCACTGATGCGTTGAAGATCATGCCGCAGTCCACCAAACTGCTGTATCACGACGCTTTGGGTCACGATATCGAGTGTGCGACCGATGGCCAACAACATGGTGGTGTGAGTAAATAATTCGATGTGACCAGCTAAACGGCTTGTCGTCTTACGGGTGCCCTTGGCAATCACTCGGCGCTTGCCCTGAGGTGTTACCAATGTCAGGAGACGATCAGCCTCACCAAAATCGCTTCGGCGAATAACCACAGCTTCAGTTCGATATACACGATGCCGTGCCATAGCCCCTCTTTACTATGCAGAATGTGTCTGTAAGTAATGCATAAACGTTATATGTCTCTTTTGTGTGACAAACGGCTCTCTTCATGAGACAGCTGTCGTTCAAGTTGCTGAACTGCGACATTGCTCATTCGGTAGGCACGGTTCAATTGTTTATCCGAAAGAAGTTTGGCAACACGTTGTCGAAGTGCATTGCTGGCATCACTCTCGGTTTCGAGCATTGTACAAGCAGTTGCATAAAATTCCAACGCAGCAAAGAGGACTGTTACGTCATTTGGTCGTAGTGGTATGTTGGTTGTGCTGTCCCCTGCCAGCCCGTATCCAGCTTTGCGGAGTTGTTCTGCAAGTGTCGATCCAGCACCCTCGTGGAGCGCCCAGATCGTATCTGTCAGCACCTCGATCTCAGGCAATCGTACACGCCTGTCATATTTAATCTGCTCAAGCAAAAGGGGATCATCAGCTTCCAATAGCATGGTGCGTCGTAGAGAGAGGCGATTAGCTTGCTGGCCCCATTCCTGCAAGGTAATCAGCATATGTTGTGGGATTTCACGACCGCTGTGTTCGCGCAGGAATGTGATTATACTTTCAACCGATATTCCGCGCTCAACGGCTTGCTGAATACTTTTTTTGGTAAGCTTGTAAGTACTTATTTCATGTTGCTGGATACATTCTGCAATACGTCGAATCTGAAAACGGACAAACAGAGTGGCATATTTGGGGACCATGACTTCAAAGTTGCCCTGAATGACCAGCAGTTCTATTGGCGTTGTCTCGGTCCATGGTGCATCATGTAGTAGCGCATTACCAAGGTGGTTGATGCGAAAACTGCAAACAGTGCCCTCTTCCACACCAAGATCAATGAGGCCCAACCAGTGAAGCGTATGAATAACGATAGCACGTAGTTGTTGGCCTTCAACAGTTTCCCAGTAGGTGAAGCCATCAAGTGGGCGGTGCAACCGATCCGTGATACCCCAACGATCGTAATTACCATCGGGTCGTGCAAAATCTGGCTCAACCCGTTTTGTCTCGGTGATAAAGTCCTGAAGATTGACCCACTGGTGTGGTGTAATGTGTGCGAGCAGTGAAAGGATGCTGTCTTTGGTTTGAGCGAGATCACGATGGTATGCCCGCTGAAAGTGTACTTTTTCAAATATGGTTAGTTCATCCCACGCTGACTCTACCCATCCAATAAGCAACTGCCGTATACGCTCAAGCTGTGGCAGTTGCATCCATTCCAGGGCTGCCCGAGTTGGTACCACACGTCCGTCGGCATTACTGCGTAGCAAACCAGTACCTTCTAACATAGCACGCAACAAACTGACGTAGGGCCAGTGCTCTTCGTGTGTGACATCCTGCATTTCAAGGGGCTTATCCCAATGTTTGCTGAGATTGATAAGGCTGGCTTTGTTGAGGTGTCCTGTAGACGTGTAGGTGAGCAATCTCTGATGTGCAGCATCGAACACTATCAGCGCATAGTGCTCAATGGTGTGTGGGTTGCCTTGATGAATAGTAGTTGGTGCAGAAGTTGGTTTGAGTTGCAATGTTTGCTCACGTAGTGGCACGGTCGGTAACAGTGGTTGTACGTCAGTCGGTATGACATACATAGGCGTAGTCCCGATATGGCACAATTGTATCAAACCCACTATCCAGAGTTGTTCTGTTGCTGAAGCGGGCTGGGTAAGAGCCAGTAAATAGGCACGTGGGTTCGGGTATTGATCATGTAATCGTATCGCACCAAACTCACGTTCCAAAATAGCTTTGGGAATGGCACTGCCATATTCTTGTATCCGTGTGAGCGCAGCACGGGTATGGGGTTTGAGCGATACGAGAAGCGCTTCTACGATATTAGGTCGTAAAAAAGCATCACTCAGGATATCCTCTGATGAAATGGTGTCTTGCGTGAGCGACCAGAGACGCATGATTGTCGTGCGTTCAGAGGTGCTTCGTTCAGCAAACCATTGTCGAAATGTTGCTGTCGTCGCAGTGTTGTGCTGCATACGTTCCTTTGTTCGCATGTACAGCTGCATTACAAATGGCGAAACCCATTATTATGCTTTTTGTAAACGCAACTTAACGAGTGCACAAAAGCATATTCAACATAGCAAAGTATAGCATATGTTGACGCATATGTGCTGATAGTGCGACAGAAGCTTTGTGGAGTTGAATAGTAAAAAGGCATAGAAGACTGAGTGGTCTCCTATGCCTGGCGTTGATAGTATAAACAGGCTAATGTTTATTGTGATTCGATGGGAAGAGTCACACCTTCCTCGGTCCAGCGACCATTGATTCCATTGGCATCATAGACACCACGGCCTTCGAGTGTAACTGTACCTCTGCCGTCAGCGCGGAAGGCAATACGATTGCCGGTAATCTCAATCGACAGGTTTGCACCACGGATAGTGACATTTCCGGCAATGCCCTGTAAACGTACTGTTCCATCATCCAGCACCTCTTGATTCCCCTGTCCAACAATGTCGATGGAGTCGGCGCCGCTCACATAGGCTTCCCCAAAACCGCGATGGATGATAACCTGCCCACTCCCCTCAATCTGGGCTGTTCCTGAGCCAGCCGCACGTAAAGTCCCTGTTCCTGTAATAGTCTCTTCGTTTAGATTGGCAGCAGCAGCGCTCCCAATTGTCATGCTCAACATCAACAGCATACCGATGGCGATGGCGATGGTTCGTGACATGTTCTTTAGTGTTCGCATGGTTTCCTCCTTAATCAAAAGTGTTTATCCATAGCTGCATCATAGGGTGCGGCTGTGAAGTGCCCGTGAAGAACGTATGTGTATCGTATGGAGTTTGTTTAGGAATCGTTTTCTTGCGGTACAATAGGATTGTTAATCGTTGATCTATATGCGAAAGAATCAAATTACGTGAGTTCATCCTCATCACAGATACCAACCCTTCAGCGCTCATCGCCACGCATCATGATCAATCACCTGCGTAGTGGTATCGCATCATACTGGTGGGTCTTCTCATTAACCATCGCACTAGCGCTTTTGCTTGACATAACCGGATCTTTGCATGTCTATGGCCTGAGTCGTTTGCTGGGTGCGCCACTGGTGTTAGGAACTGCTGTGTTGTTATCCACCATTGCCTTTGGATGGGTGTGCAGCACCTCGCATCTTTCACGTGTCGATCTACATGCTTCTCCACGTCTCGCACAACGCGGGGTGACTTTCCTCATGCTATTGGCCTGGCTGGCAACCATCCGTGATTTTCGTGTATTTATTCTGCCTGATATGGGCATAATGCATGTGATTGGCTTTGGCAGTGGGGCAATCTTATTATTGATCGCTGTCATTCGTCTGCCGCCGCTCACATGGCTGGTCTGGCTGGCTGTTGCGCTGGGCAGCCTTGTGCGTCTCATCAGCTTTGGTGCCATCCCGATTGAGCCGCCACGTGGCGATATGCTGCCGCTGGTGCAGGGTGCGCTGGCGAACCTTCTGGCCGGCCAAAGCCCCTACACCATCTACACCATGCCATGGGAACTTCCGCTGACTTATCTGCCCGTTACATGGCTTGCCTACCTCCCGGCCTATGTCCTTGGCGTTGATATTCGCGTAACAAATGTTGTAGCGGAACTCATCATTGGAGCAGCTCTCGCGTGGATTGCTACTTCCCATCTAAATGGTGCACGAACACAGGATTATCTGTTTGGCGCAAGCATCGGATTACTGATATGGGCGTGGGTGTTTTTTCAGCCTTCGTTGCAACACTGGACTCAGGCAACCACCGCGCCGATCTGGTGGGCGGTGTTAGCAGTCTCACTGGCACTGGTCATTCGTGGCCATCGCTGGTGGGCAGCGGTTGCACTTGGCATTGGTGCGGCCACCTCGCCACTCATCGCAGTGTTGTCGCCCTTCATCGGTCTGTACTGGCTACGCTCCCATGGCTGGCGCCAAACGACAAGGTATGTGCTGCTCGCGTTGGCAATTGCCGCAGCACTCATCGTGCCCTTTCTGC
>JBCDFA010000011.1:0-56573 GCA_039178835.1 Chloroflexota bacterium | reverse complement strand
GGCGGTACCACAAGAGTATAAAGAATGGTATGGTGATTAAGAGGAACAGTGCCTCCGGGTTACGCCAAATCATCGTAGTACATATCCCCATTCAAACGCAAGCACAATCAGTGCTGCAAGTACTAGCCAGGGCCACAGGTCGGCCATGCGCCGCTCGACCATGTCGTCGGATTGCGTAACAGCGTGCGAAAAAATTGGAGCTGGTTGTGTCTGCAGATCCGATTCAAGCGCTGTGCCAGTGTTCACGGCAATGCGATTATCAAACAATGGTCCCATGTTCCCCTGCTCAATGATGCGGTACCATCCCGGCTGTGTCAGTGTTTCGACGGTCAGCGATGTTCTGCTTGTTATTCGTTCGACTTGTCCGCTTGGATTGATAATCTCCACTTCGGTTGTGCGGCTGTTGGGAAAGAGTTGTAGCTCCTCCCCTGCTTGAAGTGCTGGTGGCAGTGGTGTGGCATTCAGATCGCGCACAGTTCGTGACATCAGCAGCGGGAAGGTGAGCCGTGAGGAGAGGTTGCTGCTATGCAGATCAAAGGCCCAGATCGCAATCTCACGGGTGCTTTCACGTCCGCGTAAAATCAATGGTATATCTTCGATTGCCAGTTGGGTAGTGGCCCACTCTGGTACGTTGATTCCCCGAATACTTGAGAAGTTAATACCCTCAAAGCTCAATCCCTCAAGGATAGCGCCACGTTGGTTAAAAGCCCGCCGCTCAGGACTCGGTGCTGATGGCAGGACCTCCAGGAGGTCGCTGCTTTCGGGTGGGTTGATTACCAACAGTGCACTGGAGGGCCATTCTGGCGGAACAAAGCTATCAAAAATGGTCAGGTCGGCTCGTTGCTGTAGCTCGGACGCCCCATCATAATCGATGAGTGCAACGGTTTCGATGCTAACGCCAGAGACAGCCGAGAGTGCCCGCTGGAGTGCATCGGGTGAGTCAGAGACGAGCAAGGTGTTGATCGTGCGGGTTGGCGCGACGGTCAGAAGTGCCTGGTCGTCCTGTGATAGCCCATCGTTGCCGTCCAGTGTAGCGCGGAGTTCAGTATAGCCGGAGGGCAGGTTCCACGTCAACTCGGTTTCGCCATTGGCCTCAATCGAGATGTTGCGAGTCTCGACGAGTTCTTCATTCCCATAGAGTTCGAGTTGTGCGTCAAAAGAGGATGGCGCGAAGTTGGCCACACGCGCATACACCTGAAGTGTGCCACCGGTCTCTCGTGACGCAAAGGCAATAATCGCACGGTTCGGCTGTTCATTACCGATGGCCTGCCAGTCGACTGGGGCTATCACGTTGCGGGCCGGTATCGTTGGGACGGCGCTGTCGGTGAGCACCACAATCTGGCCAGTCTGATCGCTACGTAGTGCTGTTTCTGCGAGTGTAATCGTATCGGCAATGTTAGTGCGAGTACCACCAGGTGTCAGTTCATCCAACGCAGCCTCGATCAGTGCCCCATCGCCCTGCTCACCCGCTGCCACGATCCGAGCAGAGGGACCAGCCGCAATGACGGTGAGGCGGTCGTTGTTGCTCATACCGCTTATCAGGTCCCTCACACGACTCTGGGCCTGAGCAAAGCGTGTACTACCGCCCTCAAGCGTCGCCATACTGGTTGATGTGTCTACAATGACGACGGTTTGTTCAGCGCGACCAAGCACGGCTCCGGCAATCTGTGGTTGAGCAAGGGCAATCCCAAGCAGCCCGGCAGCGATAATGTGCAGCAGGAGCAGCAGTGTGAGTGGCAACTGGTGCATGCGATTGTCGGGACGGCGATAGGGTACTTTACGCCAGTGTATGAGACTTGGGACCATTACCCGTTTACGTCGCTCACGAATCAGATGCAGAATGATGATGATCGGTATTGCGAGTAGTGCGAGAAGTCCCAATGGTAGTGCAAAAGCCATATATCCTCAATTATTGCAAGATTTGACGTGCACGCAGGTACGGCACAACGGTGCGTTCCAGTGGCCAATCCGTCATAATGCGGGCATAGGTAGCGCCACGCCGTGCACACGAACTGGCCAGTTGTTCTTGCCATGTAAACATGTTTTGCCGATATGCAGTCAGGACATCTGTATCGATAGTGAGAGCCAGCCGTTGCCCCGTTTCAGAATCCTCAAGATCAAGGGCGCCCTCAAGTTCGGGTTGGAGTTCATGCGGGTCGACAAGGTGCAGGATGAGCACCTGCCAGCGTGGCGGTGTGAGCAGGCGTAAGCCCTCATCAAGTGCTTCCGGCGCATCGTTGAGCAAATCCGAACATACAACCAGTAGCCCACCACGACCATAGGTTGTCGCGTATTGCTTGAGTATGGGGCCGAGTGCTGTTTGCTTCTGTGGCTGTATGGCGCCGACGAAGTTCATCAAATCCATCAAACGGCCTTTGCTCTGAGCTGGACCAAAGGAAGGCAGTGCAATATTGCTGAATGGTGTGATCCGCACCCGGTCGCTTTGAGACAGCGCCAGATACCCTAATGCAGCCACAATTTGTTGGGCCATAAGGAGCTTGGATGGTGTGCCCCACGACATCGAGCGCGAAGCATCGGCAAGTAGGTGCACATCAATATCCTGTTCGGCATCGCCGAGCTTGACTAAGACCTGTTCCTGTCGTGCATAGGCATTCCAATCGACATGGCGATAGTCATCACCTGCGCTATAGGGACGATGGTCATTCACAATAGCCGTAGGCAGTTGCTGGCGGCTGGGATGTTCACCGCTGGCCGGGTTGCCCCGCAACGTGCGTTTAGCCTGAATGCTCAAACGTTCAAGGCGCTGGAGAAAATCTTCGTCGACAATAAAGGTGTTTTCTGCTGCACGGCGTGGTGATCGCCTCAAGAAGGACATCGGTCCATCTCGCTGGGCTTGTCGTTTGCTTATTGGTATGTTGTTATTCACCCTCTTGGGGCGAAAAATATTCCTGAACCACATTGCGTTCATCCGCAGGGATACGCAGCGGATCGTTGCCGATGTCGACGGTTTGATCGCTACTAGTATCGCCCTGTGTAAAACCAGTACTAATGCCCCCAGACGCTTGTTGATCAGGGTTGGTTAATTCGGTGTCCTGACCAGTGCCTTCTGCCTCTAGTGGTAAGGGTTGACCATCGACGCCTAATCGCCCAGTTGACTCTGCGGGACGTTGCTCTCCACTACTGCTGTCACCTGCGCCACTGCCTGCGCCGTTTTGGGTACTTTGTTGCTCACTGCTCTCACCCGTCTGCTCACCTTCGCCGCCCGGTTGGCCTTCGCCTTGCCCAGCCTCGCCCTCGGTCTCTCCAGGTTGTGTCGCTGCTTGCTCACCACCTTCACCCTGTTCGCCGCTCTCTTGTGCTTGTGATGGTGGTGGGTTTTGGAGTTCCTCAATGGCTCGTGCAAGATCCTCCAATGCTTGAGCTGCATTCTGCTCGCCACGTTGCAGATCTTCGGCACTCTCGCGTAACTGGTCAGCTAGTTCTGGGTTGTTTTGCTCAATCTGATCTGCGGCATCTTGCAATTCGTTAGCCAGATCATCCCGGGTGGTTGCTGAAAGTTGCCCCGCCTGATCGGCTAATTCACGTAGCTCCTGTGCTGCGGCAGGCAGGTCTCCAAGGTCGAGCGCTTCGGCGGCAGGTCGTGTGGCTCCCTGATCACGCAAGGCATCAGCGATTGCGCTTAGGGTTTGGGGATCTGCATTGGGATTTGGCTGACTCTGCACAGGTGTCCCGTCTTGATTATCCTGCTGCTGATTTTCTGGCGGGGCAAAAGGCTCCTGAACAAACTCCTCAGTACTTGAGGGTTGTACCAATGGTGGTAGCGGATCGCGTTGACCAATCAGACTATTGTCAATGCTGCCAATATCAACCATGAAACATAATCCCAAAACAATGAGAGCCATTGCAATGACCGCGAGGAGTTCACTCCATGGGAAGGTTTGCTGCCGTTGAATCCGCTGATAGACTTGATGGGTCGTCTGGCTTGCTTCGGTGAGAAGTTGGCTACTTATGCTGTCACGCTCTGGTCGAGTGTGAGCCTGCTCCATTGCTGTTGCCAACTGTTCGTGGAGTTGGAAGCGCCGATCAAGCCGTCGAGCAACTTCCTGGCGTGACATTCTACGCCGAAATAACGTAGCAACAGCAATTGCGATCATTCCTAATGAGATGAGACCGAGAATATCATAGCGCAAGAGCCAACCCCAGAGCAAATGCCCACCAATGCCGATACACCACACACAGCCAACCAACCAAACCGCACGAAGAATGGCGCGTGTGCCAGTGCGGGCCCAGCGATCTATTGAAAGTTGGTCGAGATAGCGTAAGAGTGGATAGCGCATATCAATCCTTGGTATCCTGTTGGACGTGAACGATGATAGACACTGTTACCATGCCTCTGCTTCGCGTACTGTCAGTCGTCGCCACACACTACCAACCAATCCAACCGCACCGATCATCAGTAGGAGAGCACCAATCAGCGATTGTCGTTCGTCCATCGTCGCACGAAGCTGACGAATCTGGTCAAGCTGACCTGTTGCACCCAATGCAGAGAACTCCGCCGCCGCATGATCAATTTCTGCACGTGCCTGTGGGTACCGCCAGGTCTGAACGAGTGTTGTGGCATCACGAAGACGTGTTTCTGCTGCTATCCCACGCTCGGCACGTTCGGCATATTCGGTGAGAACTTCATTCTGTCGGGTATCGCCAATAGCTGTATACGCATTTTGGGCCTGTTGGATGGATTCTAATGCACCTGTAAAATCGGATGCTTCCAGTTTTGACCGTGCCTCTTCGGCAAGTTGCGTTGCGCTCTGGCCCTGTGTGCTTTGTTCCAACAGTGTCTGTGCTTGACCCAGAACGTCCGTCTGGTCGGTGTTCCCCAACCATTCGATGGTTTGTTCCAGGTCCTGCTGGGCTTCACTATAGCGGCCCTGTTCCAGCATTTCCTCGATAGGCGTAAGGTCATACGCCGTTAATGCGTTACGACGATAGCCTCCCGCGAGGTACTCAGGTAACCAAGCACGCCATTCTTGCTCCAATGAATCGGGTGAGACACCAAAAGTGCGTTCCAGCGACGAACGATAGCCGCTGCTACGGGCTGTGGTATCCAGTAGTTCGCGCATTTTGTCGAAGGAATGCTGTTCAACCAGAAAAGCCACAATCGATAGACTTTGCGGATACGTAACTTGTGCATTGGTATAAAACGTATCGCGATCATCAAGATCGCTCCAACGTACCAGATTATCTGTATCTACGGTCGTTTGAAGTAGTCGGATTTTGGCTTCGAGTTCACGTGAAGGATGCTCTACATATTGGGCAATCCCTTCGTGAAACAGGACATTGAGGCGATCATCAGAGATATCCGACATGACAATATGGGATAATTCGTGACGAATGTTATTCTGAACTTCATCAGGAGTCTGCTGTTCTGTCTGCGGCAGAATCACTACCACTTCGTTTCGGCGAAAGTCTGCATGGGCTACCACACCTGTCAATTGGCGTGCTGCCGGGTTGATTTCGTAGTAGCGTTCCAATGTAGGATAGAGTCGTAGCGTGATGGGAGTATCAGCCGAGTGATTGAAGATGCCCGTCACCTCGTCGTAGATAGAGTCTACAAAGCCTTCATAGTATTCGGCTACTTGTTGATTGCCTTCGGTGTAGAGAATAGCAAATCTCTCTGTTCGCAACTCACGCCAGTCGTCATCAGACTGTGCATAGATAGCTGGTGTAGTAATGAGCAGTATGAGTATAGTGCACAGAAGCACTACGAATCGCTTCACGAGTAGCGGCCTCCATTTATATTATGGATATATTATAAACACCTATATAGACTATGCAGTGTATACATACAAACTCTATTTGAGCGATTACATACCACGATTAAATGTTGCATGAGTGTACCACATGATTATATACCATGCCTGAGATCGAGATGAGAGTTTCCAGATAGCGAAATGCCTATGGTATAATAGAAGGCGGTTAAGGCGCGTCTTTACTTTTTTATCACATTCTGTGTACGTTTCATATCGCGCCACACGAGTGGAGGAATCGCATGGCATCTCAGTCTCGCGCACAGCGGCGTCGTCAGTCGGTGCGCCAGCAACAGCGATCTGGACAGGGTAAATCGCAATCAACACAAGCTGTCCAACAACCGACAACTATTGTCGAAGAAGATTCCATTGATACATCAGAGCCTGATACTGATGATGTGGTTCAAGCAGCCACACCTATGCCTGTAGCTTCGAGTGCAGGGGCAACTACAGAGCATCTACCATCCAAGGATCAAGCAGAGCCAGTTGCTTCTTCGCGTCGCCGACGATCACGTCGTATTCCTGAGCCAGTTGATTACAGTAAGGATTATGCGGCGATCCGTCGAGATTTGCGTTGGATCGTGTTATGGACCAGTTTGATGTTGGTTCTGATGCTCGGTCTACGTTTCTCTGGCCTTCTGTAAGAGCGCCATTTGGTATCAGTAGAGGAAAGTCGGTTATTGATGGCATATCGTAATTGGGTATGATAGATCGCGTTCAAAGTAAAGCTGCACGTTTGCGCCGCATTGAGCATCGTCTCTACAATGTGACCAATGGCATGCGTGTGATCGAATTGTCTGAGTATTGCGGAGTTGACCGTCGGACGATCTATCGTGACTTGATGACGCTCCATGACATGGGTGTTCCGATATGGGAACACTCCGGTCGATATGGTATCAATCGTGAGACCTATCTTTCAACGGTTCGTCTTAATCTGAACGAAACTATTGCACTCTTTTTTGCGGTGCGATTACTCGCGCATCATAGCGATGAACATAACCCCCACGTTGTCTCGGCCCTGAGCAAACTTGCTACCGGCTTACCTGATGCGACTATTTCAGGTCATATTGCTCAGGTGGCCGAGGAGATTCGCACGCGTCCACTCCGTGAGGGGTATGTACGTGTGTTCGAGGTGATTACTCGTGGTTGGGCAGACCGGAAGCGCGTCTCTATCCAGTATCGTTCGGCTGATGGGAAGGTAACCGAGCGCGTTATCTGTCCTTATTTCCTTGAAGTCACGCGACGTGAGCCCGGTGCTTATGTGATCGCCTATGATGATTTGCGTGGTGCGTTACGAACGTTTAAGATTGAGCGCATCAATGATGCCGAACTGCTTGATAGTTCATACAATATCCCTGATGATTTTGATCCGCACGAGCATCTCTCGTCTTCCTGGGGGGTGATGGATGAGCCAGAGGTTGAGGTGCAACTGCGTTTCTCTGCAGCAGTTTCTCAACGTGTTCAGGAGAGTCGTTGGCATCATAGTCAGCAGGTGCGGGAATTGGACGATGGTGGGTGTGAGGTTGTGTTGCGTGTGAATGGTATTCGAGAGATTCGGATGTGGGTACTTGGTTGGGGTGGCGATGTTGAAGTCCTTGCTCCTGTTGAACTCCGCCAGGAAGTTTACGAACACGCGCAACAAATGCTTCAACGATATCATGTGCCTGATCAGGCATTTGAGGCACAAAAATAGGAGCATGACAATTCCATGCTCCAACCATCTAGCAAGAGTAGCGACAAACAATTATTACTCTTCTGATGTTTGCTCTTCCTGGTTTTCAGTCTGGCTTTCTGCTTGGCCTTCACCCTCCTCACCATACAGTTCCTGATATAAACTAGGTTTCTTTGGTTCTGGCTTGTTGCGTTCTTCACGGCGTCGTGCAGCAGTTTCTTGCTTCTGCTGCGCTGACTGCAAGCGGCGCATAAAGCGATCAACTTGTCCGGCAGTGTCGATAATGCGTTGCTCACCAGTGTAGAAAGGATGGGTGCCTGACCAAACGTCCACATTGAGACGTTCTTTGGTGGAGCGGACTTTCATTACCAATTCGCCGTTGCAGTAGACTTCGGCTTCAGGATATGTTTTAGGATGGATGTCTTTTTTCACGATCAACTGTCTCCTACGATTGCTCGGTGACTGCGTAGACGCTCACCTTTTTCTGAGTACGGCTGTATGGCTCAAACTTTACGACACCATCAATTTTGGCGTAAATGGTGTAATCGCGGCCCAGACCAACATTGTTGCCAGGCTTAATCTTCGTTCCGCGTTGGCGCACAATGATTGAGCCAGGCTGTACCTGTTCACCACCGTAGCGTTTGACACCGAGATATTTTGGTTTGCTGTCACGTCCATTCCGCGAACTACCTACACCTTTTTTATGAGCCATTATTCTCTCCCTACATTTTTATGAAATATTATTCGTCAGTTTCTGCGGCAGTTTCGGCTGGTTTACTCTTTTGCTTACGCGTCTTCTTCGGTTCCGACAGCCCAACGATTTCGTCGATGCTGATCCGTGTATGGTTCTGGCGATGCCCTGTACGTCGGCGATAGCGCTTTTTGTTCTTATACTTAAAGACAATTATTTTCTTGTCTTTTCCATCTCCAATTACAGTAGCAACAACTTTGGCATCAGCAACAAGTGGGTCACCAACCTTGGGTTCTTCACCACCAATAAACAAGACCTCGTTTAGTTCAATCTGGCTGCCAGGTTCCGCATCTAACAACGCAATATTGACGTGCTGACCTTCTTCTACACGGTACTGCATCCCGCGATCTCGAATTATAGCATACACTGCACCACTCCTTGGGCAACTTAACACGAAAAAAGAGAGTGGCGCATCCACCCTCTGAATGCTTATTTTGTATCAGCCCCAGATTATAACAAAGCCAAAAGGAGCTGTCAAACGCGGTTAACATAATAATAGAGCCAACCGCGTTTTTCATTGCTAGCCTAATTCTGCTACATCTTCCTCGGCTCGTTCACGTGCAGAGCCAATCGAGAAGTATTTAGCTTCTGGATGGTGCACTACGATAGCGGCGGTACTCTGTTCTGGGGTAAGCTGAAAAGCTTCAGTGAGTTCCATGCCAATCTGGTCTGCTGGAAGTACTTGGAATAGCTTGGCGTGTTCCTCTAGATCCGGGCAGGCTGGGTAGCCCCAGGAGTAGCGTTTGCCACGGCCATTCTTGAGCCCTAATCCCTGCTGGACTACACGATTCGTATACTCGGCCAGCGCTTCAGCCAGCGATACACCCAACCCGTGGATATAGTATGAGCGACTGTAATCCGCCTTTTCTTGAAGCTCTTCTGTGAATTCGTCGACACGCTGACCCATTGTTACAATCTGGAGTGCGACGACATCGAACTCGCCTGAGTCAACCGAACGGAAGTAGTCCGATATACACAAGCGCTCGCGTTCTGGTTGGCGAGGGAAGACAAAACGAGTCAATTCCTTCTGACGATTAGTGGGGTCATAGACAATCAGATCGTGGTTATGTGATTGTACCGGATAATATCCGTACACGACCTGTGGTTCAAGCCAGCCATCTCGCTCAGCTTCACGCACGAGATCGCGCACCATCGCATCAAATTCAGCTTTAAGTTTTTCCCACTCGGGTCCTTTGGCGTTTTTGGCTCCCCACTGTAGTCGATAGTGGGCGTTGCGGTCCATACAATCGACCACATCCTGCAGCTTGATACGGGTCACGACCTGCGGGCCCCAGAAGGGTGGAGTAGGAACCGGCACATCGCGACGCACATTGGAACGCACCTGCTCACCAGCCTGACTAGCTTTGCCAAGGTCCGCGAGCGCAACCCGACCGCGTTGCTTTTCGTACAGGACTCCGGCTGCATCGATCTTGGTCTGATGGACAAATGTTTCGTTTACTTCCGGGTCCGACAGTTTATCCATTGTTTCCAGACCTTCAAACGCATCTTTACAGTAAAAGACACCTGCTTCGTATGGTTCTTCTTCTTCGATGAACGAAATACGCTGACCATACTGCTTATTGATAGCTGCCCCGCCAACCAGCACGGGGAATGACAAGCCGCGTCGGTGCAATTCCTGTACACAGAGTGGCATTTGTTTCGATGTGCTTACCAGCAAGGCCGATAATCCGATTGCGTCGGCATCTACTTCGAGCGCCTTTTCAATGATAGTGTTGACCGGAACCTGTTTTCCAAGATCATAGACGGTGTAGCCATTGTTGGAAAGGATGGTATTTACCAGGTTTTTGCCAATATCATGTACGTCGCCATACACTGTGGCAAGTACGACCTTTCCTTTGGTGGAGCCTTCAAGCTTATCGAGATAGTTTTCGAGGTGAGCAACCGATTTCTTCATGACTTCGGCACTCTGAAGCACAAATGGCAGAATGAGTTTGCCTTCACCAAAGAGGTCGCCAACTTCTTTCATTGCTGGAAGCAGCACGGTGTTGAGAATGTCGATGGATGCTTCGCCATTTGGCGTGCTCTGAGCCTCAACGTTGACAATCTGTTTCGCATCTTCATCACCAATTTGTAAGCCTCGTTCAGCCAGGCGCTTATTCATTGCCTCATCGATATCAGTGTCAACACCTTCTTTTTTACGATGGAGAATTTTCCAATGAATGCGCTCTTCAACCGTCATTCCTTCCGTTGGATCAACGCGGGTGTCTGTTTGGGTCGATTCATTTTCTTCATAGAATTGAATAAATCGTGCCAGTGCGTTTTCATCGGTGTTAAAGATAAGATCTTCACACACTTTGATCTGTTCAGCGGATATCTCGGCGTATGGGGTGACATGCGCGGGGTTGATGATGGCCATATCAAGGCCTGCTTCGACGGCGTGTTTGAGAAACACCGAGTTGAGTGCGGCACGTGCATGCGGAGCAACACCAAAGCTGAGGTTTGAGACACCCAGGGTAGTGAAGCACCCAGGAACACCTTGTTTAACGGCACGAATACCATCGATTGTTTCTATAGCTGCGCGACGCAGTTCCTCTTGCCCTGTCGTGATGGGGAAGGTCAGAACGTCATAGATAAGGGCTTCGTTGGGGACCCCAAACTCGTCGTTGGCAATTTGTGAAAGACGCTGGGCGATCTCCAGTTTACGTTCTGCGGTGTGAGCCATTCCCTCTTCATCAATGGTCATTGCGACGGTGGCAGCTCCATAGCGTGCGATGAGTGGCATAGTGCGGTCAATCTTGTCGCCACGACCGCCTTCAAGCGAAACCGAGTTGACAACTGCACGGCCAGGATAGTTTTCCAGCGAAGCTTTGAGGACATCGGCTTCAGTGGTATCGATGACAAGTGGTAACTCTACGTTCATCGTGAGTTTCTTCTGGAGCATGAGCATCTGCTCTTTTTCATCTGTTCGTTCTGTCATCGCAACACAGACATCAAGCAGGTGCGAACCACTATCGACTTGATCGTGGGCAATGTTCAATACACCATCATAGTCATCATTGAGCATAAGGCGCTTTACTTTGCGTGACCCCAGGGTATTAACCCGCTCACCGATCATGGTGAGGGTACCTTCTTGCTTTAGTGCAGCGGCTTTGATACCACTTGATGCGCTGGGGATATACTCAATCTCACGCGGTGTTGGTTGTCGAGTATTGCCCACAACCGAACGTAATTGCGTGATATGAGCTGGTTTTGTGCCACAACAGCCGCCAACGACATTCACACCATATTGAGTCACAAATTCGCCGAGAATCGTCGCAAATGGTTCTGGCTCCATCGGATAGACCGTTTCGCCATCAACTTCGAGTGGTAATCCAGCATTGGGAATACATGAGATTGGCAGGCGGGAATGCTTACACAGGTACTCAATCGCTTCACGCATGTGTTCAGGGCCAGTTGAGCAGTTAAGGCCAATAACATCAACTGGCATAGCTTCGAGTGTGGCAATCACTGCGGGGATTTCAGTTCCCAGCAACATACGACCCGACAGATCCAGAAAGATCTGTGCTTGTACGGCAACGTCTGGACGGTTTACTTCTTCTTTCGCACGGCGAATGCCATCCAGTGCCGCTTTGACCTCCAGAATATCGACGCTTGTCTCAACTAGCAGGACATCAACGCCACCTTCCATGAGTGCAACGGCCTGTTCGCGAAAGATTTCTGATAATTCGTCAAAAGTGATGTCCGAAAGTGCTGGATCGTCTGAAGAGGGCAGCTTGCCTGTTGGACCCATTGCGCCTGCTACATACCGTGGACGCCCATCTTTAGCTGTATAGTGATCGGCAGATTTGCGTGCCAATTGTGCGGCTGCAACATTGATTTCATGCGTTCGATCTGCCAAGCCCCACTCTTCTAAGCGCATACGTGTGGATTGGAATGTATTGGTTTCAACGACATCTGCACCGATCTCAAAGAACGAATCATGAATCTGTTCGATGACATCGGGCCGTGTGATAACAAGGTAGTCGCGATTTCCGTTGGTTTCTTCTCCACCATAATCTTCTGCGGTCAAATCAAATAGGTCGATACTTGTGCCCATTGCACCATCGAAGATGAGGACGTTATGAGCCAATGCTTCACGATAAGTAGATTTGTACGTCACTGGGTACCTCAGGTATGTAGTAAAAATAAAAACTATTCCTCATATTTTACTTTGCTCTACATCGTACTACTGAATAGTGAATTAGATTATTTCATCCCGCCGACTTTCCAAAAAAAATCCTCACGCGCTGACGTGAGGACTTCCTTATCTTCATAGCCCATCTTTCAGCTTACGCTGCCGGAGTTGGCACCTTCCCACTGTGGGGGGTTGCCAAGGCTTCGTTGGGCCGGTCCCTCTGCCCCTCTAAATGAGTTTAGTTTACCATTTGATAATAGTATAACAGGCGACAATGTGCATGTCAATGCAATCAGATGAGGCTTCTATCATTTATGCCCTCCCGTTCTTAACAAAATGGTGTGCAAATTGTTGTATTACCACCAGAAGGCATTGCCATTCAGCATATCACGAATTTGATTACATACCTTATCAGGCCGTATTGGTTTACTGATAAAGCTATCAAATCCGGCATCTTTTGCTCGCAACCGTGTTTCATACATGATATTAGCGGTTATCGCAGCGATATGGGCACTAGCAGCTTTAGGATGATCGCGTATTTGTGCAATTACCTTAAATCCATCTTGACCGGGTAGCCCGATATCAAGCAAAATAAGATCGACACGTGGTAGTGCCTCGATGAGTGGGACAACTTTGGTGCCATTGCTCCGATGATACACATTTTTATACCCTGCATGTTTAAGCAATTCTTCAAGCACCAAGTATGAATTGGGATCGTCTTCCACAAGAATGATGTAGGCATCTTCCGGGCGTTCGACAGACATTATGGCTCCCTTGTTATTTCTACGACAGGCACGGGCCTTAGCTGTTGAGTAGTTGCTACGGGCAAAGTAAACCGAAATGTTGATCCCCGCCCAGGAACACTGGTTACGGTCAGTGTTCCGCCGTGTAAATCAACCAAGCGTTTGCTGATTGGTAGGCCTAATCCAGTTCCTCCGTGTTTACGCGAGAGTTCCGCGTCAGCTTGACGGTATTCTTCAAATATAATCGATAGGTGTTGCTCTGCAATCCCTACCCCGGTATCGTCAATTTCAATAACTACCTGCCATGAAGTTCCGTTATCGATAGTGTCGATGTGATGACCATTGGTATGGCCATTCGTTTGTGCTATTTGTCGCGGATAGGCCCGTAGTGTGATGTAGCCTTGTTCGGTAAATTTGGCAGCATTCGATAGCAGATTCAGCAGGATTTGGGTCACACGCAAACGATCACCGTACACTGGGGGGAGATCCAGCGCAATAGCTTGTTGAAGCTCAACTGGTTTGTCGTGCAACATACTCGTGGTAGTCAACAATACCTCGTGGAAGATTGGCTCAAGGAGGAGCGGTTCAGGATTAATATCAAGGCGCCCGGCTTCCAGTTTGGCATTGTCCAGAATATCGTTTAACAGTTGGAGTAGGTGGCTTCCCGAGTCATACACACGCTGGACATAGTCATGCTGTTCTGAGGTAAGGGGGCCTTTGAGGCCCTGTTGCATGATGTATGAAAACCCAATAATGGCATTGAGCGGCGTTCGTAATTCGTGACTCATATTCGCTACAAATTGCGATTTGAGGCGATTTGCCTCTTCTGCTGATGCACGAGCACGTTCTAACTCCTGATTCGATTGCACGAGTTGTCCATTCAGGAAATCTTTTTCAATGAGCGCACGTTGCAGCCGCTTTTCGCTCTCAAAGAGCTGGGTTTCACGCCGTTCTACTTTTTGATAGTTATCCATAGCCCATTCCACAACCGCAAAGAAGCTGCGGGCTGTATGCCACGCGATGGCTGCACTGAAATAGGCCAGTGCTACAGCTGCTATGAAGGGTGGTTCCAGGATTTGTGCGCCCTGGTTCAGGACGACAGCGACAAGCACCATCATGACAGTAGCAATAGTTGCAACAATAAATCCATGAACTGGCTTCAGCAAAATGCCGGTAATGGAAATAACAAGAGCAACAAAGAAGATAAAAGGGTTAGCTACTAATGGATATGCGTAAATAGTTGTGGCGATACTGATCAGGAGACCAGCAATAAACACCTTTACTGATGGGTCATAGAGATTGCGCTTGTGAAGCCTGTAGGCTAACCAACATGTACCAAAGAGCGCTAAACTGACAGGGATAGATGTTGGTATACCATTGCCGAGGGAAACCAGACCAGCGAAAAAGAGCAACACCGAACCTATACCGACACTCCAAAGAAACGTGGTGAAAATATCCTCACGTAGACCTTGGGTGAAGTTCTGTCCACGACCTTCAGCTGGTATTTGGGCATTCATTACTTTTAAGTCTCAATTTGGTTGATTGTGGTATTACTATAATGGAGTTTACTCGATATATGATGAACTGGCAACCTTTTTTGGTGACAAGTTTATTACGATTGCCTGATATGTCAAAAATGGTAGTTGTTTATGCAAAAGGATACGCATCTGCAACAGAGCGCAAACCTCTCTCAACTTTTGTGTGCGTTGCATTATGTGGGCTTACCCATCATTTGTATTTGAGTACCAATTTGTGATGAGTAAGCCCGAGCGATGAAAGCTATGTCATCGCATACGATGCATTGATGATACCTTTGTTATGATACAAGTTGGTGTACGGCATTCACAATGTGCTTTGTGCTAATGCCTGCTGCATCTAACAATTCTGCTGGTGTTCCAGATCCTGGCATATCTTGTACGGCAAGGTGAATGAACCGATGTGGTGTTTCGTTGCTCTCTGTAGTTGTCAGTGCGGCAAGTACTGCTGACCCTAAACCACCTTCTGGCCAGTGATCCTCCACAACGATAAGCTTGCCATTGGTCTTTTGGACAGCATTATGTAATGTCTCTTGATCAATTGGTTTGACCGAATAGGCGTCAATAACACGTATAGCAATACCTTCTTTCTGGAGGATTTCGTATGCATCGAGTGCTTCAAAAACAGTGATACCTGCGGCGACAACCGTTACCACATCCTGATCTGATTGATGTACTATTTTACTGCCGCCAATTGGGAATTGCTCATCGGTGTTATAGATGACAGGTGTCTTTTCACGTGTGGTGCGGATATAGCTGATACCTGGTAGATCAGCCATAGCATTAACAAGGTGTGCGGTTTGGTTGGCATCGCTGGGATACAAGACGGTACTTCCATGGATAGCTTGCATCATCGCCAGATCTTCGAGGGCCATTTGTGATGGACCATCTTCGCCGATAGATACCCCGGCGTGTGAACCACTGAGTCGAATGTTTGCCTTTGATATGGCTGCCATGCGAATGAAATCATATGCACGTGCGAAAAAGGCGGCAAATGTTGATGCATAGGGAATATAGTGGCGGACGCTCAATCCAACGGCAGTAGCAACTAGTTGTTGTTCAGCAATATACATCTCAAAGAAACGATCTGGATAGGCCTGACCGAATTTTTCGGCAAAGGTCGAGTTGCTAACCTCGCCATCGAGCGCGATCACCGTAGGTCGTGCTGCACCTACAGAACAGAGTGCTTCACCATAGGCTTGGCGTGTTGCTACCTTTGTGCCGACTTCATACTTTGGTAGTTCGATTGGTTTTGTTTGTGCTTGTGTTATGGGCGCAGCAGGTTCTGGTTTTTGTACTGCTACCGTAACATCCTGCTGACCCCCAAGATCTTCAAAGGCTTGTTTGGCTTCATCGGCAGTAAGCGTTTTCCCATGCTTTCCGTTCTTATCCTCAAGAAACGAAACACCACGGCCTTTTTTCGTTTTGGCAATAATAAGTGTCGGTTGTTCACGTGGTTGCAAAGCCTCTGTATAGGCTTGTTGGATTTCCTCAAAATCGTGGCCATCAACCTCAATGGCGTGCCATCCGAAAGCACGAATGCGGGCTGCGTAGGTAGCACTGTCCCAGGCAAGAATAGTGGGACCACGTTGTCCAAGCCGATTCATGTCCAGAATCCCAATCAAGTTCTGGAGACGATAATGCCCCGCCGTATTCAATGCTTCCCAGATAGAACCCTCGGCCATTTCGCTATCGCCGAGTAGCACCCAGGTACGGTATGGGCGCTGTTCCAGATATTGCCCTACAAGCGCTGTCCCAACCCCAATGGGTAGCCCTTGCCCCAAGGAACCAGTCGCAACATCAACCCAAGGAATGACTGGTGTTGGGTGGCCCTGAAGTCGGCTACCAAAGGTGCGGTAACGGAGCAATTCGTCATCGGAGACAACTCCGGCGGCTCGATACATCGCATAAAGTAGGGCTGATGCATGCCCCTTTGAGAAGATAAGATGGTCATTATTAGGATGATCTGGCTGATCAAAATCATAGCGTAGATAACTTGTCATGAGCACAGCCATGAGATCGGCGGCAGACAATGCTGATGTTGGATGTCCTGATCCGGCAGCAGTACTGCAACGAATGCTGTTGATACGTAACTGTTGAGCAAGATTTTGCCATTGGTCAATCTGACCTGTCATTATAGTGGCTCCTTTATTATTTCACCCATCAAGACTATTTCCTGCGTATAACATCGTATAAGATGTGCTACTCTCTGCTTTTCCAATCAGCCAGAAACTTTTCAATACCAACATCGGTCAGCGGATGTTTCATGCTCTGACCAAGCACTTTGAATGGACATGTCGCAATGTCTGCTCCGGCCAGTGCCGAGTCGATGATATGCCGTGGGTGGCGAATGGAGGCAGATAGAACCATAGTTGTGATATTGTGTTGCCGGTATATTTGAGCAATTTCACGAATGAGCGTCATTCCGTCGATACCCGTATCATCAACACGACCAACGAATGGGCTGATGATGAATGCCCCAGCTCGCGCTGCGAAAAGGGCCTGGCTTGCATTAAAACATAATGTTACGTTGGTGCGAATATTGTTTTTTGCCAGCTGATAAACCGCCTTCAGTCCTTCTGTGGTGCTCGGGACTTTGACGATGACGTTGGGGTGCCACTCAGCGAACTCCATGCCTTCTCGAATCATCCCCTCACCATCAAGCGAAATGGTTTCGGCACTGATAGGTCCATCGACAAGTGTTGCAATTTCTTGAATAGTACTTTTATGGTCTGATCCTTTTTCTTTGGCCATAAGAGTAGGATTGGTAGTAACGCCACTGAGAATGCCCCAACTGGCTGCTTCGCGTATCTCATCAATGTTGGCCGTATCAAGATAGATTTGCATAAAATCAATACTCCTCTGTCTATTGATATATAATCATACTTTACCCACATAACTCTACGAGGCGATTAGTCTAAGAAGATGTGTTGTAATGTTGTAACTCAATCCTGATTTTCATATCGTATGGCGAATACTGCTGACTGTCAATATTTTGTGTGCGATTTGCTGCTGGTTTGATGTGAGCTGTAAATAATAATACGTGTTATAATTATTCAACCGTTTTAAGCAATCAGTGAGAGTACTAAGGCAAAATAGTCCTTGTCCCCATATCTATTTTGTGCTATATTGCTTGGCATATTATTGCTGCGCCTTACAGAAGAAAGCCGATAGATGTGAAAAACACCTTCGACTTATTAGTATCTGCGGCTCACGAGCGACAATCACTTGTGAATCCACAAAACACACCGTATTCTTCTCCTTTAGATCTGGAACAGTCTTCGGAATTTAGTGAACAAGTCTACAATCGTTATGCCCATCCTGATACGTTTGATAATGATCCTTTTGCTGCGGGTGACTTTACTGGTCAGGATGACAGTGAACCGGATACCTTTGACACAGATGTTGATTTAGATGAACAACTTGATCGTGAAGGCGTCACAGTCGATGACTCAGTACGCATGTATCTGCGTGATATTGGTCGGATTCGGTTGTTGTCTGCACGGGAAGAAGTTACTCTTGCACAACAGGTGGAACAAGGTGTCTTTGCCGCCGAACGCTTGGCTCGCGGAGAGTATCTGTCAGCCGAAGCAAAAGGCCTTCAGCAGGTTGTTCGTGAGGGAGAGCATGCTCGCGAAAGTTTGATACAGGCAAACCTGCGCTTAGTAGTCAGCATTGCCAAAAAGTACTTAGGGCATGGTATGTCCTTCCTCGATCTTATTCAGGAAGGTAACATTGGGTTGATGAGAGCAACCCAGAAGTTTGATTACCACAAGGGCTATAAATTTTCTACTTACGCGACGTGGTGGATACGTCAAGCCATCACTCGTGCTATTGCCGATCAGAGTCGCACCATTCGGTTGCCAGTTCACATTGGAGATACGATCAATCGTATTCGTCGTACTGCGAATGAGCTTCAACAGCGTTTGGAACGTGAACCAACCCCTACTGAAATCGCTACTGCGTTGGAGATCCCCATTTCTAAGGTGCAACGAGTGCTTGATGCTTCGCGCCAAACCATCTCGCTGGAAGCACCGGTTGGTAATGAAGGTGATGCAGTATTGGCTGACTTTATTGAGGATGATCAGAATGCGGCTCCTGTAGAGAATGCCGCACATCAATTGCTACGTGAACAGATCGAGGAAGCGCTCTGCAAATTGCCAGAACGTGACCGCAAAATTATTCAACTTCGGTATGGTCTGATCGATGGACGTTATCGTACACTGGAGGAAGTTGGGCGCGAGTTTGGTATTACCCGTGAACGTATTCGCCAGATCGAGGCCAAGGCATTACGAAAACTCCGTCATCCTCACTACGGGCGGGCACTACGTCGCTATTTAGATTGATCCCACAGCATAAACTGTTTTATAGTAAGAACCGAGGACTGGTGCCACAGGCACTGGTTCTCGGTTTTGATTCTTTGTTCATATGTTGAAGGGGAATTGTATGTCTGAGCGGTTTCTTCGTCGAAAACTTACTTTTCATGCCCATGATCGTACGTTGGTTTTAGTCAAGCGGCCTAGTGAGAAGCTTGAGCATCCCTTGATGATGGCATTGTTATGGGCGTTGTATCTGCCGCAATATCCCGATCTGCGTGTGGAGGTTTCGATTGGCCTGCGTTACAAGCCTGATCTAGTTCAGCTTGATGATCGGGAGCAACCTGTATTCTGGGGTGAGGCTGGTGAAGTAGGCATCGACAAACTGCGAATGCTGTGTACCCGCTACCGCTCAACACATTTAGTTTTTGCCAAGTGGAGTACAAATCTTCATCATTTTATAGCACTGATTGAACCGCTGTGGAAAAATGTTCAACGGAATGCGCCTATAGATGTAATTGGCTTTGATAATAATACCATAGATTGTATCAGTGAGACTGGTGAAATTTCGGTGGCCTTTGAAGACACAACATACCATCGCTTAGAAAGAACATAAGGTAATAGAATAGTATACTTTTGTGCATATTATACAATTTATTGTGTAGCTAATTCAGTTATAATAACCAAGTAGAGATAGGACAAAGTAGTTTCGAGAGGTTATTATAATGACGCTGCAACGAAGCCGCGGACTCAACCCAAATATTATTGTAGCTGTGTTGGCACTTGCCGCATTCCTCTGGATGGCCACAGATACGTGGATCGCTTCTCGCACAGTGCCATGGCTCCAGGCTGAACCTGATCGATTATGGCAACTATCTGTTTCAGGTTTTGATTTTGGTCTTGATGCATATCCATTGCGTGAACATCAGGCTGGTTATGTTGAACTATGGTTTTCTCAACCTGAAACAACTGAAGTACAGACCGTATTTCGTGTGAGACCAGCACGACCGATAACTGAGCCACCACGAGATCCTTTACCCCATCCAAGGGTAAAAAACGCCCAGCAAATCTCGGATACACAGGTGTCCACACACCAATAGCAGGTATTGAGTCAAGCGACTTATGAGCACCACCTCATCGTGAATATGGGGTGGTGTCTATATTTTTGGTGTCGTTGTAACTTTTTGACAACAGGTTGTGTCTATCTATAGTAGGAGACATCTTTGAGACATCCTGGAGGCGTTGATTGTATCTTACCTGGCAAATTCAAAGAGCTGATGGGTCGAAATGTATGCTCTCACTCGAAGAGTTATACCAGCACTATCGGGAAGCGATACAGCGTTACCTTTATCGTCTCTGTGGTTCAATAGAGCAGGCAGAGGAATTAACACAGGAGACCTTTATTAAGGCCGGGCTGGGGCTTCTTTCGTTTCGCGGTGATTGCTCTGTGGCTACGTGGCTCTTTCGTATTGCGCGCAATACTTATTTGAACAGTCTGCGTATACCCAGCCCGTCGCGTGTTGAAACTAATGAACTTTTATCTATACCGGACAGTTGCCACGAGCGCGATCCGGTTGAGCATTATGATGCACGTGAACAGCGTAGTTTGATCGATCAGGCGGTGGCGCAACTCCCTGAAAAACAGCGTAGTATTCTGTTATTGCGGGACGAAGAAGGACTATCTTATGCAGAAATTGCCGATGTGTTGGAGCTAAGTTTGTCGGCGGTCAAGGTCAATCTGTTTCGTGCACGTCATGCCTTTCGTAATGCATATCACACACTAGGTGGAGGTGATGAATGGTAACCCAATCCCCGCAGACAAATCCTCACAGCAGGGCGTATGAATCGACAACTATGTTGTTGCGAGAACAGAATGATGTTGCCTGTGCGCTCGTACAGGACTTATTGCCGTTATATCTGGAGGGCGAAGTGAGTTCGCACTCTCGCGATATGATCGTTGAGCATCTCGGTCGTTGTGATCGATGCTCAGGGTTTTTGGCGGGAGCACAGAGTGTGCAGTTGCAACTGCGCCGTGATCAGGCGCAACGTACTAATGCGGTCAAGCAGGATCAACCGTCACAAAGGCTGGTAGCTTCTAGTCGTTTCTTGATTAGAAACTTTTTTCATCTGCTTATGGCGGTTGGATTTGTCATCGCTGTTTTCATGTTATTTATTGGGATCGACTCGGTAAGGTACGATCCTATTCCATCAATGTTTATTTTCGGTTCGGGTTTACTAGGCTTTGCAGTGTTATTGTTTACGGGACAGAAACGACAAATGATATTTTCAGAGTTGTTCTTGGTCTTTTTCTATACAATGATAGGCTTAGGATTCCTTTTTGTCGTTTTCGCTCTATAATTAATGCTCTTGATTTCGATAGTTTACTTTTGTTTATCATCAGATTGAATTAGAAGACAGTCTGTGTACATCTTATTATCTCATTTGTGGTCTTTTTCTCCATAATTGGTGCTTTGAGGATCTCTGCGAACAACGAGAGAGACACCACAATTGTTTAAATCGCGTTTGACGATCTGCCAGCGCGGATCGCGTCGAAGGGCGAGGAGGATGAGCCCAATCAAACCGCGATGGGCAACCGCGATAATTGCTTGAGCTTCCTGACCGGTTATCTGTGACCATGCTCTTTTGGCACGCTGGTAGCTGGTGGCCCACGACTCGTCGCTGCCACCTGTCCAGAGCATGCTGAAATAGGCTCGAAAGATGTGGCGACCTAAGGGACCATCGCGGTGTCTCTCACTGAGCGTGCGTGGCATTACTTCGCGCAGATCATCAACAATCTCAGGGGTTAGACCAAGCGATTGACCAATGACTGTTGCTGTATCGAGAGCGCGCAGATATGGGCTGGAGTATATCCGCTCAAGTGGCTTGTCTACAAATTGTTGTGCGACGGCATGGGCCTGATCGATTCCGCGATTGGTCAGTGGTGAAGTGGACGATTCACGCACTATGGCATTGTAGGCACGGATTGACGCCGTTGCTCGCAAACTGAGTGTGTTTTCTTCACTCTGGGCGTGCCGAATAAGATAGACTTTCACGCTGCTTCTAACCCCTCCCACGGCATTTCACCGACCAATTCTAATCCAGCGGCACGGGCTTCTTCCAGAAGTGCTGGTGAAACAAGCATGTCTTGAAGAGATAGTGTGTTCTGAATGCGTACCAGTCGAACGGCTTCAAGCTGTGGTTGAGCGCAGCAATGTAGCGCTGCCGAGATAGCATCACGGGCTGTTGGTAGCACAATGGGAAGCATCGAGCGTTGCACACCGCCAATACCTGCGGTCAGGCCATTGATGTAGGTGGCCCGAAAGTCGAATTTGTTGGCGACCCGAGCTGTGATGAGATCGGCGAGGCCAATACCCGATGCGTTGCCATGGCTCTGATGGGTGATGTCCAGCGCGACGATGATGCTGATATTGGGGTTGGCTGGCTCTGGCTGGCCAGGAATACGCATACGTCCAATCACGTTCGTATCCATTCCGCATCCACTTATATTTTTTCCTATTTCGTTGACGATGAGCACATCGAGTTGCTCAAAGGGGAGGCGTCCCATGAGTTCTGTTGCTCTAGTGAGGAGGGCTTCTTCGCCGGCGGCCCCGATTTCGTGCGGAGGCAGTGCAACGATCTCGGCTGTTCGTTCGCTGGCATTTTCGAGCAGTGCCAGCCCACACAGGATCTTGCCGGTACCGATGATTTGTTGGGCAAGGGCGGGAATAAACTCACGGAGACCGTTAGGTCCATAGCTGTGAATAGTTTCGGCACCGCGCCGTTTGCCCAGACCAATCGCAATAATTTTAGCGAGGCCGCTTTCAATAGGGGCGTAGAAGTCGGTGTGGGGCTTGACCCGGTTGATGACAACTACGCCATCGGCCTCTGCTGCAAAACGATCCATGTAGGCGGGGACCCCATTCTCAAGTTGCCCTACCTCGACTACGTCCATCGTTGATCGAATCGGACATCCAATGCTTTCTTCCGTGATGCGAAGTTCGGCAAGCATTTCTTTTTGCCCATGGGCTGTTGCACCGCCATGGCTGCCCATTGCCGGAACCAGAAAGGGTTTGGTCTCAGCCGTTTTGAGATAGTCGACAACCGCTTTCAGAGTTGGAACAATATCATGAATGCCACGGCTTCCTGCTGTTACGGCAATGGACATCCCTGGGTGGAGGCGTTCCTTCAATTTCACTGTATCGAGTTGTTCGTGGATTGCTCGTGGGATATCTTCCAGCGCAGCAGGGTCTTGTGGATAGCGTACACGATACAGTGGTGGCAGGGGCGTATCAAAATGGAGATCTTCGATGTTGAGATTAAGCTGCATTGCTCTGCCTCCGCTTAGTATGGTTTAGTCGATAGGAATGACAAGTGTTTTCGGAAATGGTGTCAAATTTTCAAATGTACCATCTGGTTTACAGTAGATGGTATCCTCAATCCGTACGCCCATTCCACGGCTGGGGTAGTACAAACCAGGCTCAATTGTGAATACGGCACCAGGGACGATCTGGTCGCCACGGTCCTGAAAAGTTGGGAAGGACAAATCTTCGTGTACATCAAGGCCAATGCCGTGCCCAAGGCTGTGGATATAGCCTTCTTCGATGGGATAGGTGCTCCCGATGGTCGCATGCCCACGTGCTTCGAAGTACCTACATGTTTCGTCTTGATAGGCTTTGGTTGGTGCGCCGACTTCTAGTTCTTCCAAGACGTGTTCTATTGCCCCCAGCACATCGTCGTAGATACGTTGTAGCTCAGGAGGCGCATACCCGATGGCAAAGGTTCGAGTCATGTCGTGGTAGTAGCCGCCACCCTGCTGACATGGGTAGATATCGAAGACAATTGATTGGCCAAGACGCAAAGGTGCTGCATCATCACCATGTGCATGCGGCAGGCCAGCATCGCTTCCCTGTGCAAAGATGACATCGTGTGGTGCCTCCATCCCGCGTGCTGCTAATTCACGCCCGACGAGTGCACGCACATCGCCAATGGTCATGGGTGTGCCACTTGTGTTAACGAGTGTATCGCCCTTGGCTTGTCCGCTGCGGATGAAGTCGACAACGGCCTGAACAACAGCACATGTCTTCTGTCCAGCATCCCGCATCTGATCAATCTCATCGGCGTCTTTGGTAAGTCGGGCCGTCGAGATAATGTCTTGCTCAAACTCGCCGAGAAATTGAATGTCGGGTAGCTGCTGTGATAGGGCAGATATCAGTGCGAGAAAGGAACCAGCCGACACCGTGCCATACAAGCCAACTCTACCTGTCACACCTAAATCACTGAAAACCTGCCGTCGATATTCAACAGCAGCCATCAGGCGGTCAGGGAATTGTTGGGCAATCTCCTGTCTATTCCAACGATCACTGCTAATCAATACAAGTCCTGTTTCTTCGGCTTGTTTACGCTCCCACGGGCTATGGATCAGCATGGTCGGCTCACCACGTTTTTTGATTACCGTGCCAACTAGCTTTTGCCCTCCTACAAAGTAATTGAAATGTGGATTAGCACTGCCGAGGCCATCTGGCCCTTCAACGACAATAGCATCAATGTCTCGCTCAATCATCAATCGATCAATATCTTGTTTCATCTATGATTCTCCAATGATACAGCTTGGGGCTCAAATTCAGGATTTTGTTTCTTTGAGGAAAGCAAACATATTTGCATCACAGGTAGGGCAGATCCCACGTACACCACGTCGGCCACTCTCGGTTGTTACTTCTACCGCGTTCATAATGACATGTTTTGCTTTGCACCGCATACAATAACCTGTAATGACAGGTATTGTCTCTGTACCTTCCTCCTCCTTTGCGTCAGTGACGGATGGTTCATCAGTAGCAGCCTGAGTTTTTGGTTCTTCAGGTGGTATTGGTTCTACAGGACTTGCTGGTGGTGGGTTCGCTGCTGAACTATCTTTGGTAGGCTCTTCACTATCAAAGAGTTCTTGGATCTCCGTGTCATCGACACGCTTGGGGATGACAGGTGTCTCTTCTGTCGATAGCAGTGCAGGCGGTACCGCTGGAGCAGTCGGCTCGAACGGTGGTGTAGCTGGTGAATACTGAACTTGTTGGCTTTGACGTTGCTCAAACCAACGCCATGTAACCCACATGGCAACCCCAAAGAGAGTCAACCAGAAGAGACGCTTTAACATAGCACGCTCCTAATATGGCAAAACGGTTCGCTATATGTGTATTCTAGCAAGGCTGTATCGATTGCGTCAAACGCAGGTCATTTTATAGCAGATTGACGACTGTTTTGTTGTAGGGGGGTATGGTCAACAAGACTGCGTAGTAACTGCAAGTTTTTGCTATCTGCTGTCCCGTCATTGCCTTTGGGCGTTTCAATTATCATAGGAAGGTTCGCAAACCGTGGATCGTTGACGACCGCTCGAAATCCCTCAAGACCAATCTGCCCTTCTCCGATATGTGCGTGACGATCTACACGACTCCCTAATCCTTTTTGCGAATCGTTGAGATGAAAGGCTTTGACCCATGCCATGTCGATTGTTTGTGCAAGTGTCGTACAGGTTGCAGTGTATGTATCGGTGGTGCGAATATCATAGCCTGCCGCAAAAATATGGCAAGTATCGATACAGATGCCAAGACGTTGTTGTTGCTGTGCGTTCTGGACGATGTTGGCCAAGTGTTCGAAACGATGGCCAAGCGAACTCCCCTGCCCGGCGGTTGTTTCTAGTAGTACTGTAACGTCATCTCCTGTTCCCGGCTCGAATAGGCGATCAAGCGCCTCTGTGATCCGTTGCAATCCATATGCCTCACCGGCACCAGTATGTGCGCCTGGATGTACCACAACATAGGGAATACCGAGCCTGTTACACCGTTCCAGTTCCTCCCCAAAGGCTGTGATCGAGCGCTCCCATAGTTCGTCATTGGGGCTGGCCAGATTAATCAGGTATGAGGCGTGGACAAGGATGGGACCGATGTCAGTCTGTGCATGTGCATGCCTGAATTGCTCAATATCACTTTCGGCCAGGGGTTTGGTGCGCCATTGTTGTTGCGATTTGGTGAAGATCTGGATGGTGTCACACCCGACTTCTGTGCCACGTGCGAATGCCTTATACAGACCGCCAGCGATAGATGTATGTGCCCCAAACTTCATGACATATTCTTTTCTACTATTGAAAAGCAAGAAGATGGTGGTTGGATACCACCATCTTCTCAGACCTTATAATCAATTGTACCAGCGTTACTGGCTGATGGCATGGCTCAGGGTGATCCATTCACCTTCATTTCCGGCAAAGTCAAGGGCTTGAATACGCAGGACATAACTATCAGCGGAAAGCTCTGCTACAGTAACTTCAGGGATAGGAGTGAACCAGTCAGAGGTTCCTTCGGCATCATCCCCTAGGTAAATGCGATATCCTGCAACACCAGATGCTTCATCTTGTGATGCACCCCACTGAATTTTCACTTCGTCTCCATATTGTGAAACAAGCGATGATGCTTCAGGGAGTTGTGGATCAGTTGGTGGTGTTTGATCGAAGCCGATTGGCCCAAATGTTTCAACCGTTTGTTCTCCATCAACACCCCATCCACGGACGAAGAGGGTATGCAGACCTTCGGCTTCGGCAGTGGTAAGTGTAACTTCACCGTATGTGTCCAGTGAACTTGGCTCTTCACCGCCTGGGTCCTCGTTCCATGCGATGCTGTGGCCACGAATCATACCAAGGCCATTGAACTCAATCGCTTCATCGCCGCTGTACCATCGTTCTGCCTCAATCTCGGCAGCAAAATTGATTCCTGGCTCAACACCAGGAGCGTTGGGGTCTGCAACGACGACCGAACCACCATGTTGATTGCATCCACCAAGTTCAGGAAGGTGATAGCCATCAGCGAAAGTGAGTGGCACCGAAAGACGGTTGTTGGCAAAGAGGCCAGTGGCAGTGAACGCCGTAAAGTGCAAATGAGGAATCCCAGGTGAGCCACGGTCTCCAACCGTACCAAGGACAGTACCTCGTGGAATAAATAAGCCATTTTGAGTGGTGACGACGCTAGCCATATGGGTATACATCGTGTAGAACCCATCATTGTGCTTGAGGATAAGCGTGCCGCTGTGCGGAACCCAGATCCATATCGTTCCGTCGGCTGCTGCGCGTACCGGTGCTCCATAGGTTGCTCCCTGCGCGTGGGCAAAATCGAGGGAGTAGCGATCCCAGCTATTATGTGTTCCGCAGGCGTACCCCTGGATGATTCTCCAGGGCTCACCTGGGGGTGTTGGTAACCAGAGTTGTGTTGCTGCGTGGGCTGAAGAAGGTGATACTAAGAAGGTCGCACAAAACAACATTACGCATACAAATGTAATACCACGTTTTTTCAGGTATTGAAAAGAACGACAGGCCAAAAAAGACATGACTCTACCAACCATGCAAACGTACCTCCATGGGTTGTGTGCTCGAGCTTGGACTTCATTATTTTTACTGCTGTTTCTTAGCGGCGCGAAGGTTACCATACCATGTGTGGGATGTCAAATAAGGTCACACCTTACTATTAATCGTAAATTAAAATATGGCGTATTTGTGCGCTGTTTCTCGCCTTGCTTATGCTTATGCTTCCAAGTACAATACATATCTTGATATATAGGGGAGACATAGTAGTACTGTGATGACATACGATGAATTTGCGGCTGAATTGGAAGCGGCATGGATTAAGGCAGGGCTGCACGAACATCTGGTGGTCGAGAGTATTGTGCCGGATGTCTTTGAGCGCGTCTACCGTGCTGAATTGTTTCCTGATCATCCTGAGTCGTTTACAGCTGAGACAACGCCACCCTGGGTTGAGGTTTCTTTTCACTGGACGGTGAAACATCAGGTGCACCTGGAAGAATCTGAGCGAGAGTCTGTCCCGCTGGCACTGGCCTGGACCTATACTGCTGATGTCCGATCCGCGTTAGACAAGAGTGATAGCGAGCTAATCCGTTTATTTCGGGATGCTGTAAATAGTGCTCTACAAGGTAGGCTAGACGCCGTTTCACAAGAGGCCGAATATATTGCGGTCGAGGTGCGACGTGGATATCGATCAGTACATACTCAGCCCGCTCTCGCCTATGTTCAGCTAGTTGGTACGAATGTTACCGATATAGGCCCCTTTTGGAGTGCAGGCGCTGTTAAGGATATACGCAGAGTATTTCAGAGTGAATGTATATTGGTGGCGGCAATACTCCAAAGTCTTAAGGAAGTCTTTGCAAAGTAGTGGCAAACATTAGCTTATAAGACGATTCAGATATGATATACCTACTACATCAGCAAGCCCTTTTCATTGGTATTCATTCTGATGTGTGTGTCTTGAGGCGTCACCGAATGGCTATGGTATAATGATCGAAATATGGATACGTAATTCAATAGAAGTATGTACGCTAAATAAATTGTTTAAGAGTGAAAGTTGTAAGTAGTAGCACAGATATTAGTAAGGGTGTATAAATGAAGAAGGAGTTTCAGCGTATTTGGCTGTGGCCACTTATGCTTATTGGTACTATTATTGTGGCTGATCAGGTTACCAAGTATCTGATCCTACAAAATCTGGGGACTGTACCAGGCACGAGCACCCCATTGCTAGGGGATTGGTTAAAGTTTACCCTCATTCACAATACCGGTATTGCATTTGGTCTCTTCCAAAACAACGCTCAATTCTTTACAGTTACTTCGATTTTGATCAGTATCGGGACCCTCTACTTTTATCGTTATCATTTGCCATATCAGCTTCTTCTAGTACAAGTCTGTATCGGGATGATTGTAGGTGGTGCAATTGGCAACATTATTGATCGTATACAATATGGGTACGTGATCGACTTTGTTCATGTAACATGGTTTCCTGGTATTTTCAATCTTGCCGATAGCTGTATTACTGTTGGTGTACTTGTGCTGGCGGTGTATCTCTTGATTGTTGGTGATGGTCCTACGGCACAGACAGCACCTGTAGATAACACCTCACAGGGATGAGGTATTTGACATAATGTCATGAAGATGAGGACTGGGTATTCTGAAATGATGCTATTTGAAACGGCATTTCCATATGATTGTCGATATGCCCTGGACAAGCCATGCTGATGTCATCAGATTCATTTTTTGATACAGATCAGGACGGAGATGCTACAGATGGCATGTTGCAGTGTATTGTAACAGCGAGTGAGGCCGGTATTCGCTTGGATCGCTATGCCACAAGTAAAGTGGCTGATCTTTCTCGAAGTTATGCACAGCAACTTATCACTGATAATCACATCATCGTAAACGGAACAGACGCCAAACCAAGCACGATTTTGAAAGTCAATGATGTTGTTACTATTCGGCGTCCATTGACACAGCCAACCGATCTCGTTGCGGAAGATATTCCCCTCGATATTGTATACGAGGATAAAGATGTGGTGGTAGTGGACAAACCGGCGGGGATGGTCGTGCATCCTGCTCCAGGGCATCTCTCGGGTACATTGGTCAATGCTCTATTGGCACGCTACCCAGATATACGCGTAGGACACGACCTACGGCCTGGTATTGTTCACCGTTTGGATCGGGAAACGTCAGGGCTGCTGGTCGTTGCTCGTAACGATGCAGCACGACATTGGCTGCAGGCACAGCAAAAAGCCCATTCGATGACCAAGCTCTATCTTGCTTTGACGGAAGGTCGGTTTAAGGACTACGAAGGCTTGATTGATGCACCTATTGGCCGCCATCAAACAGATCGTAAACGTATGATCATACGGCCTGATGGGCGCAGTGCACGCACACATTGGCGGGTACTTGAGGAACTAGGAGGATATACACTCATTGCAGCGCGATTGGAGACAGGGCGGACACATCAAATTCGTGTCCACTTTGCCTACAAAAGCCGTCCGCTGCTGGGTGATCCCCTCTATGGCCCAAAGAAACCGCGTACAACCTTTGGTCTGAAACGTCAGTTTCTGCACGCACACCGCCTGGGTTTTGAGCTGCCAAACACTGGTGAGTGGGTTGAGTTTACATCACCACTTCCTGCGGATTTGCAAGAAGCGCTTGACAAAATACGGGTTCATGTGGGTATCACCAACGACTCAGATGAACAATCGATATCTGATTTTTTGTGAGAGACACATAGTAGAAGGATGGCTCTTCTATCTTGTTGAAGTATATATTTGTATCACATTTAGTTTAAGGGGATGGGTATGCGCCCTAAAATTACCATCATTGGAGCTGGATTTGTCGGGTCAACCTCTGCACATTGGATTGCATCAAAAGAGTTGGGTGATGTCGTTTTACTCGATATTGTTGAGGGTGTTCCTCAAGGTAAAGGCCTCGATCTGCTTGAGGCTGGTCCTATCGAGGGATTCGATGTGCATATCAAAGGCACAAATGACTACGCCGATACGGCAAACTCGGATATTGTGGTTGTAACCTCTGGTGCTCCACGCAAGCCAGGAATGAGCCGTGAGGACTTGATTAAGATTAATGCAGATATTACACGTGATTGCATTACCAAGTCTGTTGCATTGTCTCCTAACGCGACGATTATTATGGTGAATAACCCACTGGATACCATGGCGTATCTGGCGAAACAGGTCAGTGGTCTGCCAAAAAATCGCGTTCTTGGTCAGGCTGGTGTGTTAGACAGTGCCCGGTACCGTACCTTTATTGCAATGGAGGCAGGTGTCTCTGTCGAGGATGTACAAGCCACTCTCATGGGTGGACACGGTGACGAGATGGTACCATTGCCACGTTTCACAACGATTGGTGGTATTCCGGTTACCGAGTTTATTTCTCAAGATCGGCTAGACGCTATCATTCAACGCACACGTAAGGGTGGCGGAGAAATTGTGAATCTTCTGAAAACAGGTAGTGCGTATTATGCGCCGAGTGCTGCGACTGTACAGATGGTCGAAGCTGTCCTTCGCGATAAGAAGCGAGTTATCCCCTGTGCAGCATATCTTGAGGGTGAATATGGCCTCAACGATATTTACTTTGGGGTGCCTGTTATCCTTGGTGCAAATGGGGTTGAGAAAGTTATTGAGTTGTCATTGACTGACGCTGAGATGGAGGAAGTCAAGCAGAGTGCCTCCGCAGTGAGCGGCTCAATTGAGACACTTAAGAAACTCTAATCTCTTGATTGTACAAGCTGATTTGTTTAAGCTCTAGGTGGCGATATGATCGTCACCTACGCTTGTTTTCAGGGATGTGATCTCATGTTCTGATGAGGGTGTCTGGGACCAGATTTGTATCAAATTGAATGAATACATTGAATATGATGCTATCTCTACCATGCACTGATTTTGTGAACCTCGTGTATAATTGCAAGGATGAAAGTGCATAACTTCTGTCAATGTGATGTTTTGTGAACATATACAATGGTAGGAGGTTTGAAGCGCGTAATGGGTAAGCAAGACGACTTTGAAGATGTCAGCCAGGATGCTGTGTTGCTTCAGCGAGTCGTCAATGGCGATATAGAAGCATTGGAGCATCTGTTTACCATCTATCGACAGCGGGTGTACGGTTTTGCGGTTCATATCACGCGGGACACGGAGACAGCTGAAGAGGTGTTACAGGATGTATTCTATCGTTTGTGGTCCAATGCTTCACGTATTGATACATCGTTGCCACTGCTTCCATGGCTGTATCGTGTGACAGCTAACGCCTCGTACAATCGCGTGCGCCGCCAAAGCTTCTGGACAGTACCCTTTCATATTATCGCCGAATATATGCGGATGCCTCTGCGTCGTTCACCTGAGTATGTTGCTGAACAACGCGAATTACAGACGATTGTTCGTGAAACTCTAGATGCCTTATCGCCGAGTCATCGTTCCGTGTTAAGTCTGTACTATTTTCAGGAATATTCGATAGCTGAGATTGCCACTATCTTAGAGCAGCCAGAGGGTACGGTAAAGTCGCGGTTATATTATGCACGGAAACTGCTCAAAGAACACATTATTCGACGATATGGTACGATAGGCATGGTACTTGATCAATTGTAGTAGATATACATGCTTGCTGCTATTGTGGTTCATTCTTGGTATGAGCATTGTTGTATAGGAGATCTTTTTGGAGGCAACCGATCAAAATCCATTTTCATTGACCTCCGATACGCGTATACAGCCCCTGGGTAGCGACCGCTTCTATACGTTAGTTCGCTGGTTGGTGCTTATATTCCTCTTTGCGGTTACACAATTGTTGACAGACGAGCCTATATGGCCACTCTTGCAAGCGCCAGACCCAATGTTGCTTGTGGTATGGTGCTACGCAGGGGTAACAGCTCTATTGACCGTTTTGCTATTGTGGCGCTCATTAAGCTATGTACGGAACATTGCCTTTGTCGTTGATATTGCAGTGGTTGTGTTGCTAACCGTAATCGATCCGGCTAATGCAGGTCTTTTTTACCCACTCTACTTGCTTCCGTTAATCGGCGTCGCTATGCAGTTATCGCCTGTGGCCAGCCTATCGATGGCCTGTGTCACGGCGCTCCTGTATATTGGGGCATCTCTGGGCATTTTGACCGACCTAGGCCAAATAAATAATCTTCCAAGCATGTTGGAATGGCTTTCTTTAATCTTACGTGCTGTAACGATTGTGTTTATCCCATGGCTTGCGAATGGTCTGGCTGAACGTAGCGGTATGCTCAATCGGCAAAGTGTTGTTGTTGCGGAAAAAGAGACCGAACGTGCCTGGGATGAAGCCAACTCATATCGTGACCGTATGCGTGCGTTGTATGAGGTTGCTTACACTCTGTCAACGACAATGAATTATAAAAGTGTGCTCAATGCTGCACTTGTCGAGAGTCGTAAGTTGGTTCCGTACACGAGTGCACTGGTGCTCCTTTCGACGGGTGAACCAGATGAATTGTATGTTGCTGCATCATATGGTTTGAACCCTGCTGATCTTGATATACGTGTTCAGATAGGGCAGGGGCGTATTGCCAAAATCCTTCGATCTGGTGATCCCTCGCTCATTGAAAATATTGGCCACGAAGCAGAGGTGCGCCCTATCACAGCGCTACAGCAATGTAAATCTTCCTGTGTCGTGCCATTACGAGCTGCGTTGAACACATATGGTGTATTGATCCTTGCCAGTGATCGTGCTGATGCTTTTACGGATGAGCAATTAGGTATGGTCACACCCTTAGCAAATTATGCCATTATTGCTCTTCACAATGCTCAACTGGTTCATGATCTCCGTGAAGAGCGTGCCAAGTTGATCTCAAAAGAAGAAGAGGTGCGACATCAGCTTGCACGTGATATGCACGATGGCCCAGCACAGGCATTGGCCGCTATCACGATGAATATAGAGTTTATCAAACGCCTGCTTGAACGTGACCCTGATCGTGTGGGTGATGAGTTGGACAAGATGGCGATCCTTTCCAAACGAACCACTCATGAGATTCGGACTTTGCTGTTTGAGCTTCGTCCGTTGGTACTTGAAACACAGGGTCTTGATGTCACACTTCAGCAGTATTTTGAACGATTTGATAGCAAAGAGACCAAAATTGTGTTGGAGACGGAGCCTGTTCCTGTTGAACTTGACTCAAAGGTGGAAGGCACGCTTTTCAATATTATTCAAGAAGCAGTGAATAATGCACTCAAACACGCCCGCGCCAAGCATATCTGGGTGCGTTTGAAAATTGCGGTGGAAACACTCGAGATTACCATTCAGGATGATGGCTGTGGTTTTGATCTCAAGAAAGTGAAGTCCTCTTATGAGCAACGTGGTTCGTTTGGTTTGTTAAATGTCGAAGAACGAGCCAAACTGATCGGTGGTATGTCTGAGATCCATTCTGCACCTGGTCAGGGCACCACAGTACGGGTGATGATGCCCTTCCAAACACAATAATCTGTAATGCTGGCTGTATCCCATATGAATAGCTCTAATCCATACCTTCGTTTACAACGTATTCGTGCTGCCCTTCGGTCGCTCGATCTGCGCCCCTCGCGTGGTATGGGCCAGAATTTTTTGACGAGTCCACAGGTGCTTGAGACTATCGTATCTGCTGCTCAACTGCAAGATCATGACCTTGTTCTGGAGATTGGCCCAGGGTTAGGGGTCTTAACATGGGAATTGCTTTCGCATGTGGCGCAGGTAGTATCGGTCGAATTAGATAAGCGTTTAGCTGCGCGGTTGCGAGAAGAGTTTTCTGAAGCGACAAATCTGACCATTGTACAGGGTGATATTTTAGATCTAGCCCCGCATACACTTGTGCCACAGATGCCATCTGAGCAGACTGCCGCGTATAAAGTAGTGGCCAATCTTCCGTATGCCATTACCTCACCTGTGTTACGCCATCTCCTTGAAGCGGAGTATCGGCCAGACTTGATTGTGGTGCTGGTCCAGTGGGAAGTGGCCAAACGTATTACTGCCCAACCAGGTGCGCTCAGCGTATTGGCTCATTCAGTACAACTTTATGCAGAGCCAGAGATTATCGCTCGTGTAGCTTCTGATAGTTTTTTCCCTGAACCCGAGGTTGACTCAGCGGTCTTGCGTTTGCGTGTACGTCGACATCCAGCGCTCTCTATAGATCAGGTCGATCAACTGATGCGCGTCATTAAAGCCGGTTTTCTCCATAGCCGTAAAAAGCTGTTGAATGCCCTCCCAGGTGGTTTCGCAGCGTTCGGTATGCGTATAGCCAAAGAGCAGATTGCTGGCGTGTTAGAGGCTGCACAGGTGGATCCGGGTCGCCGTGCAGAGACGGTAACGCTGGAGGAGTGGGTGTCTATTTATCGTCGTGTGTACGAGATTCTTGGCGAGGAAGCTCATTCAAAGCAATAAGACCAATTTGGGCAGCTTTGGTGACAGCTTCGGTGCGGTTGCTGACATGCAATTTTGCCAAGATGGCACTAACATGAAATTTGACCGTTCGCTCACTGATGATGAGATTATTTGCGATTTCTTTATTCTGACGGCCTTTGGCGAGAAGATGTAACACTTCTAACTCGCGCTCTGTGAGCGACTCGACTATTTCGGATGGTTCTGTTGGAGTGCTGACCTGCCGAAGAAGGCGGGCTGCAATGACTGGTTGAAGGAGTGATCCCCCTTCGTGGACGACACGAATGGCCTGAAATAACTCTTCACGTGGTGCACCTTTCAGTAGGTAGCCCTTTGCGCCAGCGCGCACGGCCCCAATAATTCGCTCATCGGTATCAAATGCGGTAAACACAATAACTTTGATGGTAGTATGCACTGAGCGCAGTTGCTGGAGCACGGTGACACCATCAGAGTCGGGTAATTCCAGATCGAGCAGAATGACATCTGGATTCAGCGAATTGGTGAGATCTAGCACTTGGTTGCCAGACGCGGCATGTCCAACAACCACAAAGTCTGATTGCGTTTCAAGTACAGCAATCAATCCTTCGCGAACAATGGGATGATCATCAACTATCAGAATGCGGATAGACATACATATTACACGATATGACTACATGAACGACATACCCCTGTCGCCAACATGGTGTTAGACAATGGACTCAACTTGATAGCCACACACGATCAATTCTTTCACACTTCCCCGTTTCCGACCATCACAGTTGATTTTCCGGCTGGCCAATACGGTTGATTTCTCCGTATGTTCAGCATACAACTCACATGTAAGCGGCGTATACGAGTTGCTCAGCATGACGTACACACCTTGCTGTTTGAGCGTAGTGAAGAGTTTGGCCAACCGTCGATGATCGTCTGGTCCAAAAGATTGTCCGGTATAGTGTGTAAAGGATGCGGTTGAGCTAACTGGATCATAGGGCGGGTCAAAATAGACGAGATCACCTGGTTGCGCCCGCTCAATGACTTTCCAAAAGTCGCTGACATGTAATTCTACAGGTTCAAGGGCTTTACTCACCGCTCGCAAATTATCGGCATCACAGATAAGTGGATTCTTGTAGTAGCCAAAGGGGGCATTAAACTGTCCCTTATTATTGAGGCGGTACAAGCCGTTGTAACAGGTTCGATTGAGAAAAATAGTGCGTGCTGCACGCTCGACTTCCGAGCGCTTCTCGAACCCAGGTTGCCGATCCCATTTGCGGATCTGCAAAAAGTACTCACTGTCAGATCGGTGAACAGCGTGTTCTTGGAGTAATTCGATGAGTTGCTCGACATTGTCTCGTACTACGCGATAGCAGAGAATGAGCTCTCGATTGTAGTCGCTCAACACAGCACCTTTTTTGAGTAACCCTTCATTATACAGGTAAAAAAAGAGTGCTGCCCCGCCAACAAAAGGTTCGTGGTAGCGTTGGAAGTGACGTGGAAGCCGTCTGGATAATTCCGGCAGTAGTTGACTCTTGCCACCGGCCCATTTGATAAATGGCCGTGCAGTAGCCTGAGCCTCGACTGCAGACGAGGACTGTGACATCATGCTACAGATTAACTCTTCAGTGTCTACAGATGAGAGTATTGCGAATCTGCGACATTCTCATCCTGTGAGGATCCTAGTGCATTAATGAACGAAGGTGGTATATTGATCGTATGTTCCACTAACGTATGTATCTTGTGATTATAGCACAGGTATTAGACATTCGATCATCAGCGCAGTATAATAATGAAGGTTTTGGTTATCAGAATGCTGATTTTTTGATTTATGATTCTCTCAAAAGAGAGCGTTAGGACACCAAAGGTCGTTTTCTTTCCATGAATTCAACATCAAAGCAGGCACGTCCTCGTGTGCAATCCACTGATTCGTTTGTCAAATCTGATACTACGCGCCACACATTATCACGTTCTGAATTTAACACGGCTATGGTTCATCTGTATCGTGGGGAAGTAGGTCGGGCGAACACTTGGCGTCTCCGTCTTGATGGTACGACAAATTGGGCTGTTATCACGACAGGTGCCACACTCTCTTTCGCTTTTAGTAGCACGTCTGAGACCACACACGTGATGATTCTGGTCAACTCACTGTTGATATTATACTTTCTCTATATCGAGGCACGCCGATATATGTTTTATGATCTATGGCGTACCCGTGTCCGTTTAATGGAAATTGAATTCTTTGCAGAGATGTTGACACCAGATGATGCTGTCAATCGAGACAATTGGCGAGAACTCCTTTCGGATGAACTTATCTATCCACGTTTCCGCATCTCTATCTGGCGTGCGTTAGGGCGACGATTGCGGCGTAATTATATCTGGATCTTCGCTGTGTTATTGGTCAGTTGGATTGTGAAAATTATGATTCATCCCGTTCCTGCCGAAACACTGAGTGATATCTACACGCGCATCGAGGTTGGGCCGATTCCTGCATGGTTGGTGTTATTGAGTGGTGTGGTGTTTAACATGTTTATTATCTTAATAACTGTCTGGACGCGTGAATGGGGGACAGAGGATGATGAAACATCTTCGCGCCAGCGTATGCGGCAAAAAATGAAACCAAATGAGTTAGATGACATCGTGACTGTGCAGGATGAAACATAACTGTCCTAATAAGGGCCATTTTGTGCTATACTGCCAGACATCTTTTGAGGGTTCAGTCTATTAATGATGAGTAGAGACCACTATGTCGTTATTACCAAGTACTCTGATTAGAGATATTGCACGCCACGATGGACAAACGGTTACACTGGCTGGCTGGGTTGGTCATAAGACAGCCAAAGGCAAACTGGTGTTTATCCGTTTGCGTGATGGCAGTGGTACCATTCAATGTGTAACTTTCAAGAAAAATGTAGAGGAAGATGTTTTCACTGCTGCACAAAGCCTCACGCTTGAGAGTGCCTGTCGCATTACAGGAGCAGTGCGTGCTGATGAGCGTGCGCCGGGCGGATATGAGCTTGATGTCCAACAGATCGAAGTTATCCAGATTGCCGAAGAGTACCCTATCTCTCCTAAAGAACATGGTGTTGAGTTTCTGATGGAACATCGTCACTTGTGGGTGCGCTCCTCGAAGCAACACGCACTGCTGCGCCTACGTGCAGAGGTCATGGCGGCAGCACAGGAGTGGTTAAATGAACAAGGATTTGTACGGTTCGACAGCCCGATCCTGACTCCTACAGCTGCAGAAGGCACCAGCAATCTTTTCTCAACGGCTTATTTTGAGCTTGGTGATGCCTATCTTGCCCAGACTGGACAGTTGTATGTTGAGGCAGGAATGACGGTCTTTGGACGGGTTTATTGTTTCGGCCCCACTTTTCGCGCTGAAAAGTCCAAAACGCGACGCCATCTTACCGAATTTTGGATGATTGAGCCAGAGGTTGCCTTTGCCGATCATGATGACAATCTGGTTTTGCAAGAACAGTTTGTGAGCGCGATTGTTCAGCGTTGTGTCGAGCGATGTTCAGATGAACTCGATACATTGGAACGCGACAAGAGTGTGTTAGAACGTTGTTTGCCGCCTTTTCCGCGTATTACGTATGACGAAGCCATCGAACTGATTGCTCAAAAGCATACAGATGTAGAAGAATGTCATCTGCTTGAATGGGGTGAGGATTTTGGTGCACCTCATGAGGCATTGATTGCACTACAGTTTGATAGGCCAGTTTTCGTGGAGAAATTTCCTGCTTCTATTAAAGCTTTTTACATGGAGCCTGATCCAGTCCGACCTGAATTAGCGTTGTGTGCGGATCTGCTTGCGCCTGAAGGGTATGGCGAAATTATCGGTGGTTCTCAGCGTATTCACGATGTCGAACTGCTTGAACAACGCATTCACGAGCATAAATTAAATATCGAAGATTACCGTTGGTATCTTGATCTGCGACGTTATGGAAGTGTACCGCACAGCGGTTTCGGTATGGGTATTGAACGGCTTACTGCATGGATCGCTGGTACGCACCATGTGCGCGAAACTATTCCCTTCCCCCGTATGTTGTATCGTCTCTACCCCTAAACAACGCAAAAGCACCACTTGATTTATATATCGAGTGGTGCTTTTCAATACTATAGACTGACTGTATTAGCGGTTGACGGATCGTCGTAGATTGCTGACGGCGCCACGTGCGGTTTGTACGTATGTAGAGTAGACAGATGCACGACCAAGTGATAAAGGTACCGAGATACCGAGCAGGACGAGTGCTGGTACCCAGAACAAGACACCGGCGATCTGTGATAACCATGCACACACAAGTGCGCCACCAATTAAACAATTCAACAGGGCTGTGCCACTGCGTTGCGCATACGATTGACCTAGTAACTCGCGTAGGTTTGCAAGCAGCAGCAGCGCACCAGCGACGACTCCAAAGTGCATTACCAGACTGGTGTTGAGAAACTGTGTAACAAAGTATAGAGCAATCACTGCGACGATTGCAATTCCAATATACAAATACATGGGCTTAATATGAAATCCGCCCACCTTGGTGTAGTTGTTTCCGTTCCCGTTGCCGTCGTACATAATTTTATCCTTTCCTATCCCGAGATAAATGCAACTGTACATCATATATAAATCTATTCTATCCATATGACGTTTGCCTTATCTCGATTGTTGCACCCTTTTTTGATTTTATCTCAAACTACGGCTAGTAACATCGAAACTACTCGTTATCTTCAAACACAGCATTGACTCGAAACATACCATCTTGCTGGTCTGGAGCATTTGCTAGAACATCACCACGATCCATTGATGGCTGTGCTATATCTTCCCGCATTACGTTCAACAAATTGGTAACTTGGGCTGTTGGTGCAACCTCACTGACATCTACTTCAGAAAGCATGTCAATATATTCGAGAATCTTTGACAGTTGTTCACGCATTTTCTCAAGCTCTGCATCAGACAGGCGCAATCTTGCGAGCATTGCAACATGTTGTACTTCCTCTAATGTAAGTGTCATGTTGGTTCTCCTATATTATGGTGTGGCTGGTGGTTCATCATCTGGTGGTACGGTTGGCTCAATTGGTTCTTCTGGTGGTATTGCAGTCGGTTCAATAGGATCTTCCGGCGGTATAGTTGGTTCTGGTTCTGCTGTTGGTGGTATTCCTGGATCTGTAGGCTCTTGTTCTGTCGTCGTTGGTTCTGGCAATGGCTCATCTGTTGGTATCGCAGTTGGAATCACCCGTGCACGCAAAGTGACAGTCACCTCTGGAACATCTTCGGCTAGTACCCAACCTTCAGGAAGATTAACACTTGGTTGTAGAGTATATCTCCCAGGCCCGAGACCATTTAAACTAACTGTCCCGACAATTTGGCTGAACTGGTCATCAAGGGTTTCAAGGGATGCTGAGTCAGCTGATATTGCGATGGAGATAACCTGTGGACTCAGTAGTTCTAGTATCACATTACTCGAAATGTCTCGTGCTTCGACACTCACAGGTAAATCCAAGGTAAATTGGCGTTCGATGGGGACCACACTTATGGTTATTGTGACATTATCTGGCTGATCAGATCGTAATCCGGCACGCGCAGGTTCAATCAGTTGTGCAGTACGTGTAATTTCTCCATCAATGCCAGTAATATCAATTTGTGTTGTCTCTATACGTTCAATGATGTCCAGATTGTCTGTGCTCCCCGAAAGAACTACTGCAGGTGGATCAGGGGATATTTCGGAGAGGATATAGCCACTTGCTGGTGCACCAGTTATTCTAGGAGTTACAGGGACCGTCTTAATACCAATCAATGGACGTATCGGTATTGTAACTCTAACGACTTCTGGCTCAATAGTAATACCGTTGATCTCGTCTCCTCTTTCAGACAGTGGTCTCAGAGAGACATTTGCTGTGTATTGGTTACTCCGTCCGTCAATATCAACTGTCGCTCCTACAGTATTGACTAATGCAACGCGATTCTGAGGTCCACTAACCTGGACTTCTGTGAGAGGCTCTCTCTGGCTGTTCTGAATTATGATAGCGCCTTCTTGTTCAGCATCATCAGGTATACCCTCTGTTTGAATATTAATTGGGCGTGTTACTCTTACTTGCTGTTCAAGTTGTACGGTTATTTCTGCTGGTTCCACTTCAGTAATATTGATACGGCGTAAGAATTGTGAGGACCCATTTTCAATATTCGGTCGAACTTCTATCGTATGAGTACCCGGTTGTAATCCTGCCAAATCAATATCAGCCCTCAGATTATTTGGTGTGATATCCGTCAGCGATCCTGCGGATACAGTTATGGTTGCTTGTTGTAGTTCCGCAGGTTCACCCTGGTTGTTCACAATAACAAGGTCTGGCGCAATTCCCTGTGGCGTTATGTTCACAGTATACTCTTGTTCCTGATCTGGATCAGCAATATATGCCACAAATCCCCATAGTGACAACCCAAGGCCAAATGACAAGATCAATCGTAATCCGGTATGTCGTATCCAGTTCACTTCCCGTTCTCCTCGAGTGTTACCCTGAGTAATCCAGCGAGTAGTTGACGGAGACGGGCTTCATTAAGATAGCTGACCATCCGTCCATCATTGACAAGTGAAATAGCGCCAGTTTCCTCAGAAACCACAATAGCTATGGCGTCAGACTGCTCGGTGATCCCTTTTGCCGCACGATGACGGGTACCATAGCGCCTTTGCCCTATGATATCTTCGCTGAGGGGTAAGACGACATTGGCAGCCAAAATACGATTATTACGAAGAATAACAGCCATATCATGAAGTGGTGAATTTGGGTAAAAGATATTGAGCAAAAGCGGGACAGCCAAACGCGAATCTAATGTTACCCCGCGATCTGCATATTCCTGCAATCCTGTTTCACGCTCGATTACCATCAGTGCACCAATCCCTTGTTGTGAGAGTTGCTGTGCGGCTCTGGCAACACCGTTAATGGTAACTAAAAGCTCCGATGGATTAGTACGTGCAAATTGGCTTCTGACCCCAAACAGATCCTGTGTTCGTCCCAAGTTTTCTAGAGCACGCCGTAGCTCTGGCTGAAAGAGAACTGGAATTGCAACAAACAGTGCAGTTTGGATTGAATTGAGTAACCAACTTAATGTCTGAAGTTCTAATAGTGAACTAAGCAAGAAAAAGAGTGCTAATACTATGCCAACTCCTCGGAGGAGTTGAACAGCACGTGTACCACGGATGACTCCAAGTAACCAGTAAAAAATAAGCGAGACAATCAGAATGTCAAGAATAGACGTAAGATTGGTCAGTCGATCTAAAAAATCTAGCATTGGTGTTATGGATAAAGCATTTCAATCTATGGGCTTTCAGAACGTACTTGTTGCTGTTCAAGCATGCGTTTGGCTGCAAGCTGAAGGGCCTCTACTCGTTCTGTTTCGATATTCGGCATATTAGCCAATCGTCCATAGATACGAACTGCTTGCTCATATTCTTCACGACGCATCAGTACATCACCAAGCGTATAGTATGCCTCTGTATCGGTTTGATCCAGTGCAATGATCGTAAATAGTTCAGCAGTAGCTGCCTCATAATCACGCTGCTGTAGTGATATCCGCACAATTTGTTTTTTCTCTGTAATGGCTTCGTCTGTGCGACCAGCAAGTGTATACATGAAGGAAAGCCATTGTCGTGCTTCAACATCATTAGGAGCTATTTTAACGATCTGGTCGTAAATGCCCCGGGCTTGTTCTTGTTGACCAAGTGTCCAGTGTACCTCAGCTGCCTGTTGCAGGCTAGCAACGGCCTCTTTAATTTGACCTGCACGTCGTTGTTGTTCCGCGACTGTTTTCAGTCCTTCAACACCACGGTCAAGATATCCACGGCGCAGGCACAATTGTGCCAGTCGTTTCCCTATTGAAATGTTGCTTGGTGCCAACTTCAAACCATACTCAAGTGACTCGATAGCACGGTCGAGATCCTGACGATTTTCATAGTTCGTGGCCAGTTCTTCAAGTTGTGCCAGTGCCTCGTTCAGTTTTCCTTGTCGGAAATAAATATCGGCAAGTTTTGTATAAATAGCTCGATCATAGGGCAGATGTCTTTTGGCTTGCTGTAAGGCTTGTTCGGCTCCTTCAAGATTACCAGATGCACCATACGCCTCTGCCATACGACGTACCAATTCGCCCTGGGTAAGTGGTGTTGAGAAAGGAAAGCGATTTTCAGGTGGGATTGGTGGGAGTTCTTGTTGGGTTACCGCCTGTCCCTTCTGTAACTGATCTAACGCAGCGTCTGCTTGTCCAAGTGCGATGTAGCTATCTGCCATGGCTTGATGAACGAGCACAGTTGGCAACATCGGATCTTCATCTTGATGGAGCAGTTCTGCTGCTTGCTCAAATTCAAGTAAAGCTGACTGGTGTTGCCCAGCACTTTGTTGGACAATACCTAGAATGTAGTGCAGTATGGGTTCGTCGGCGATCATCAATGTGGTGCGATACTCGCTTTGCACACCAGTATGTTGTTGAGGTTGCTCTTTTAGCTGGTCAAGCAGGGTAGCCAACGATTGCCAGATGGCAGTTGATTGTTCACCCATAATGGCGAGCGTTGCGTTAATGCGTGCTATCCCAGCGAGATCTCGCTGGTCCAATTCCAGAGCACGTCGAAATTCGCCTAGTGCAGCTTCGTATCGCTCCAGCTTGAGTAATGCATGACCATACTCTGCGTGAAGGGTTTTACTATCAGGGGACCACTGTAACCCTCGTCGATACTCTTCAAGGGCTTTATTGGTCTGGCCCATACGAAAATATGATGAGGCCACAAATGCAAGTTGTTCTGCGGCTTCTTTTGGCCGATTGTCTGCCTTGAGCAGATCTGCCAGACGTGAACGAGCATTGACAGTATCTGGTGACAGTTCAATTAAGCGATAGTACACATCAATGGCCCGGTTGGACTCGTTGCGAGCGATGTAGGTGTCAATGAGCAGCTGATATTTTGTGAGTGCCTGCTCAGGATGACCTTCACGCTCGTAGATTTCGCCCATACGAAGATGAATGGGTAAGTAATCAGGTTTGATGCGAATAACTTCCAGGCAGGCGTCAAGGGCCGCAATCATTAATTGCTGCTCAACATATTTCTCACTTGCATTGACATAACGAATAGATACCTCATCAAGTCCAGTTGTGTCTAATGATGTAACGGGGGCAAATGTCTGTTGCTCAGGTGCCGACAGTGTATTGAGCACTGCCAGTGGATCGATAGGTTGTTCTGCTACAGGGTCAGCTACTGGTGCAAAAATATCTGCACTGCTCGATTCTGCCGCCTTATCAGCTTTGAGGAAGTCAGTGATTGGTCTAATTTTTCCCCATGTCTCTGGCATTGTTTCAGCTGGTGTCACCTCAGGCGGTGGTGGGGGTTCAGGCATGGTAAGTGCGCCCGTACCAAGTGTCCGTAGTTTGGCAAACATATTGCGCTCAGTCAGTTCCTTGGCCTTTTTCCGAAACTCCTCGGCCCGTTCACGCCCCCAGCGTTTGCTTTGTAGAAAACCTGCCAGTGTTGAGTAGAGTGATGCTGCTCGTGCAATGTCATTTAATTCGGTATAGACTCCCGCAGCGCTTTCGTACATGTGAATTAAATCGTCTGCTTCTGCTTTGCCAATGGTTTGCAGATCAACGAGACGAATGGTTTGTTCATATTCTTGTGCTGCCTGTGGAAGCTGTTTGAGCGTGTAGTATGACGTTCCCAATGCATAATGGGCCGAGAGGGCATACTCTGGATCGCCGGCAGCCCGCACGAGCGATTGCACGGCTTTTTGATGATCGCCTGTTTCTTGGTAGAGTAATCCCAAACTGTAAAAAACGTCACTACGCTCCATCCCCATCGTAATAGCCCGTTCGTATTGCGAGATAGCACCCACGAAATCTCCAGCTTCCTGGTGTTCCTGGGCCAGCACAATAATCTTCTCGATAGCAAATTGTTGTGAACGTAGTTCCCCAGTCATTCCAGCCGTAGGAAGTGCACCAGTAGCAGGATGGGTCTCGTCAATAGTTTCTGGAACATTGCCTGCCAACCCAGCGTGGAGCGAAGCAATCAATTCTTTGATTTCACGACTGTTTGGATCAAGACGTAATGCCGATTCGGCATAGGTGACTGCCTGAGTCAATTCACCTTGTGCCTGGAGTTGGAGGGCTAGTGTAAGATACTCGGTTGAGGCTTTGCCGGTATCACCAAGTTGCTCAAACAGTTGTGCCACGCGCTCATGTTGTTCGGTGGCTTTGTCATCTAATCGCAACACCTCACGTAGCGCCTCAATAGCTTTTGCTGGGAGCCGTCGACTCTGTTGGAGATCGGCTAGTTGAGTGTAGGAGGCTATCGCTGTAGACACATCACCCATTTGCTCGTGGATGCGTGCAATATATTCGAGCACGAAAGGATTGCTATTATTACTTTCAAACAACTCTTCAAAGAGTTGGAGTGCTTGAGGATGTTTGCCAGTATTAAACAGGGTGACGGCAACAGATGTACGCGCATCAGTATCTTGTGGGAACTCTTGAAGCGCCCGTACTGCCTGTTTTAGGGCTTCTTCCCATTGTTTTTGGCGCGCCGCCTCACGGCTTTGTTCCATTGCGCGGTCATAGAGAGCACGGTTTCCTGGCATTAATCGCCTCCCGTCGTTGTGGGATGATGCAAGATATTTCGATTCGACGTGTGCACGTACATATTATGCACACGCATATGATAGCACAACTTGTAAGATTATGAGGCTATACAATGAGGATTAAGCTGATAAATGCGAAAAAAAGCGCTTTTTGCATAAATTTTGTTATTCTTTGTATCGTCCTAAAGCCTTATCAGACTATTGGAAACGCCTTCGTCCTGCAACAGGATAACGCTGCTGAATGGTCAGACGCCGATAATCACTTGCATCAATTAAGATGATCTCTTCACTCAACGTGCGATCACTCATCCGTGAAAAAATACGAGGATCGATATCCTCTGGTTTCCGATTACTGGTGATAACGGTTGAAAGGGCATAGTTGTAGCGATGGTTAATAATCTGAAACAGTTTTTCTCGAGCCCATGGGGTTGTATTTTCTGTTCCTAGATCGTCAAGAACCAGCAATGGGACATCGCGAATCATCTCAAAGCGGTCGTCGTAGGCCACTTCGCTGGACGGGCCAAATGTAGTACGAAGATGATCAAGGAGATCTGGCACAATGCTGAACAGCACTCGAAAATGCCGCCTGAGTGCGGTATTCGCGATTGCAGCGGCGAGATGTGTTTTTCCAACACCGTAGTTTCCAAAAAGGATTAACCATCCACGGGGGTGTCGCGCATATTCTAATGCCCGTTTATACGCGAGTTGCACACCAGGAATTGTTGGATCAAAGGTTTCAAAAGTTTTATCATCAAAAGCTTCCAAGTTGCTCATCTGATGCAGATCATTGGTAGCTCGGTCCTCTTTTTCTGCCAACTTGCAATGGCATGGAAATAGTACCCCAAAATGTGGATGCCCATAAGGGACAGCCTCTTTGTAGTAGCCAATGCCATGACAATCTGGACATTGCGGCTCAGGATTCGGAGACGTCGCTTCCTCGGCGGAAAAGATCTCCAAATTGTCCGTTCGTGTATCGTTCAACATCAATAGGTCGCTCGGGCTGATTTTGTGCATGTTGTCGTCCATGGGTAGCCCACCTCTCTAAAACCTTACTAATATATCGCCAAGAACGTGCATTGGCACGAACTGCCTCACGCATAGCATCTTCAATCCAGGGTATTGGGTAACGCTCTTCCGCGTCGCGAAGTTCATCTACGATAAGTGGTGTTACAAGACCGATATTTTGCTCATACAATGTGATAAGAGATGGCCGGTCTTCTTCGAGTGTTGTATTGGGTGTCAGTGTTTGCTGCACCTGCTTGATCCGCGCTGTCCAGGCACGATTGGCAGCAGTATGAACAAGGTACCAGTTGATGGCACGTCCATTGTCCGGGATGACGATATGGAGGAGTGTAGTGCGGCGGACTGCTGCATCCAGCCCTTCTGCAAGCAATTCTTCTGGTGGTCGGAGTTTGGAAATGGTCCGTAGGCCACGTTGCAGAGTACGGTCATCAGCAAGCTCATCCCAACTCACACGGCGCGGTGCGGAACCACGCATACGATTTAGGCGATAAAAGACATGCAATGTGACTTTGAGTTCGCTGGGCAATGTGATCTGTGGTAGAACCTCACTAAAGAACTCAGGAGGTAGACCAACTAATTTATCGGTTGTGAAGCCAGTAAAAGGCATAAGCTTTCCGATGTGTGTTATATCCGGTATAACAGTTCAGTATACTGATAATCGTATGACTAAATGTAGTACTTTTGTGCTGAATTGTTGTTCTATTATATGAGTTTTTGTTTGAAAAAGACAGACCCAAATACTATATGTGCTCGACTACGATCTACGTGTTCTAATATCCATCTGGTGTACGGTAGCTGAGGTCTAGATAGCGTGTCGTGCTCGCATCAAATCGCATTGGGATAACAGCTGTTGGACCATTACGATGTTTGGCAATATGCAGTTCAGCAATTCCCTTTTTGTCAGTTTCTTTGTCGTAGAGTTCTTCGCGATAGATAAATATGACAATATCGGCATCTTGCTCAATACTTCCTGATTCGCGCAGGTCGCTGAGCATCGGCACATGACTGGTTCGTCCTTCTACGGCACGCGACAATTGCGAGAGCGCAATGATAGGAACGTTCAGCTCACGGGCAAGGGCTTTTAGGCCACGCGATATTTCACTCACCTCCTGAACGCGATTGTCTGAACGTCGTCCCTGCATCAATTGGAGATAGTCGATAATAATGAGATCAATACCAGTACGTGCCTGAAGCCGCCGACATTTGCTTCGCACCTCCATGATACTTAATCCTGCTGTGTCTTCGATATAAATCGGAATGCTGGCCAGACGCCCCATGGCCTCCATTACGTCTTGCAGTTCTTGTTCACGTACCTGGCCTGTACGTAGTTTCTGCGTATTAATACCAGTGTCCATCGACAACAAGCGTTGCACAAGTTGTTCGCGTCCCATCTCTAAACTAAAAACGCCAACCGTATGTTGATATTCGCTGGCAACGTTGTATGCCAGACTCATCGCACAACTGGATTTTCCGACCGATGGTCGTGCAGCGAGAATGATGAGATCAGATCTCTGGAGGCCGCCGGTCACCTCATCGAGATCACGAAAGCCGGTTGGGATACCAACCACTTCACCATGATGTTCTTGAAGATAGTTGATCTGCTCATAGTAGTTATCGATGATATTCCCGATGTGGACAAAGTCGTCTGTTACACGGCGTTGCGATACTTCAAAGAGTGCAGATTCGGCCTTATCCAGCGCGGTTTCGATATCTTCCTGCTCGTCGTAGCCAAGGGCTGCGATTTTGCCTCCAGCGTTGATAAGCCTCCGTAACAGTGATGCACGCTGGACAATCTGAGCATAGTATTCGATGTGATATGATGTCGGAACTGCATCTACCAGTGTCGCAAGATACGAAACCCCGCCAATCTTGTCGAGACGTTCCTGACGGCGCAATTCTTCTGAAACTGTGCGCGTGTCTGGTGGAATACGTGCGTTGTAGCAGGTCAGCATAGCATCATAAACCCACGCATGTTGTTCCATGTAGAAATCACTTGACTGCAGCCAGGCGGCGATGGCAATGATCGCTTCGCGGTTGAGTAGGATTGAGCCGAGTGTCGCCCGTTCGGCTTCAACATTGGCAGGAGGTGACTTTTCCATAAGTTATCGACACCAATTCACTAGTTATCGACAGGTCTTCCACAATGTCTCTAAGATACAACAGTGTGCCACACCAGAGGGCATGACACACTGTCAAAAACGTCTTTACTTAGAGAGATTTGTGCTACATACTATGTCGACTCGACGGTTTCCTCAGTCGTTTCCTCAGTTTCGGGAGATGGTACCTCCAATGCACCCTCTTCCCCTTCAACAACCACATTGATCATCGGTTCAAGATCGCTTAGGAGGCGAATTTTGATTGGGTAGATGCCAATGCGCTTGATCGGTTCATCCAGATCAATTTTGCGGCGATCAATTTCTTCGCTGATCGTTTCAGCGAGTTTTTCAGCAATGTCGGCGCTTGTGACAGAACCATACAAACGATCTAATTCACCAACACGGGCGGTGAAACGTAGGGTTTGGCCGTTGATCTTGGCTGCCAATGCTTCAGACTCCGCACGTACCAAATCGTCACGTTTGCGCTGAGCAGCAATGCGTTCTTCAGCCTGCTTGATCTGCCCGCGTGTAGCCAAAACGGCGAGTTTTTTTGGAATGAGGTAATTGCGACCATAGCCGCCAGATACTTCTTTAATTTCTCCGGTGCGACCCAGTTTGTCAACATTTTGGGTCAAGAGCACCTTCATCTTTGTTCCCACTGTGGTATCCTCCAGCATGTGTGGCACACGCGGCACCCAACTGCTTGCAATAGTACATCTGCAACCTGTTGCAGAGTTAAACACATATATGTGTCAAAAACGACGACGAGTATAATACCATAGCATCTGTTCACGCGTCAAAGTGCTTCATAGTTGTAAATGAGACAGATTGCTGCGATTCGGCGGTCAGCATACCCTTGAATGGTATGCTATACTTAATTATTATCACCAATTTACACGCGTCTTAGATTTATACTATCTAAATATAAGTCACACGATTGTGTGATTTCTGGTAGTACTCACCACGCAGGGAGGCCGACGATGTTGACGGCAAACCGCGAACATGATGATGAACGTATCTGGCGTGTTTTTAAGGCACTGGGGAATCCTGTGCGTCTCCAGATTGTGCGTTTTATCCATCAACATCCCTATTGTATTTGCAACGAGATCTTGCTCCAACTCCCCGATGAATGCATTCGTGCCCAGTCGACGCTCTCACAACATTTAAAGGTATTGCGAGCAGCAGATGTTATCAGAACAGATTGTGATGGAACTTCCACATCATATGTCGTCAATGATGAGTTTTTAGATTGGGTGTGTGTGCAATTGGGAGAGTTGGTTGAATATTAAGTATGACATATGCGCTTTGTGCATTATCGTTGTTGCAAAATAGCATTCAGGTTTTGTTGGTCACGCAGGGATGTGTGGGGCAATGGAATTGGATCCAGCCAACGGGCAAAGTCGCGTACAGATGCAGTGCGGCGCATCTGAATGATACGGCGTTGCTCAAGGATCATTGAGAGTTCACGTAATACTGCTAGCCGCCCGTCGATCATTGCATGCTGCTTGTACACAAGACCATAAGTCATAGCCATAGTGTCATAGCCAAGCATCAGAGGGAGGCAGAGTTGGAGCAGTGGGGTGGGCCAGCAGCGCAGAATGGTCCGCCAGCGATTACGCCCCAACAAGCGTTGTTTGAAAGACGAACCCTGCCCTGAAGTGGCCGAATACACATGCCGTATACGGGCTGATGGGACAACGACACTCCGCCATCCGCGCAGAATGGAACGCCAGGCCAGATCGACGTCTTCCAGATAAGCAAAAAAAGTTGGCTCGAAGAGACCGACATCCTCAAATAGTTTACGTCGATAGAGTGCGGCTGCGCCACTTGGCCCCGTAATGTCAACAGGCGTATCAGGAAGATCCTGTGTTGAGCGTCCTGTCCATAGATCGAGTGCTACGCCATCGTATCGTGCACGAATGCCCGCTGAGGCTACTACATTTGGCTGATGAGCAAAGGTAAGGATTCCTCCCACTGCACCAATCTGTGGTTGATGTTCCATGGTTTCCAGTAACCGATCAAGGCAGTGTGGTTCAACAAACGCGTCATCGTTCAGGAGGAAAATATATTGCCCATAAGCCGCACGAATCCCTGTGGTGATTCCACCTGTAAACCCCTGATTTTCCCGTAACGGGACTAAGCGGACATCTGGATGGTTCGTTTGACACCATGCGGTGGTTCCGTCCTTCGATCCATTATCAACCACAATAATCTCTGTATTGTTGGGAAGTTGGGATATCAGGGCTTCTAAACACATTGGTAGATGGCGTAGCCCATTCCATGTAGGTATAATAATAGAAAGCAACATTATCTCTGTATCATACTGCAACAATTCAAAATCGGCGAACGTATCATAAACAGAACTTATTGGAATTAACAAGAATGTGAAATAGAATATTAAGGAGCATCATATGAATCTCTCACGTCAACAAACAGCAGCTGTCGGAATTGGATTGATTACATTTGGCGTGATTGTATGGTTGAATCTTTGGTGGTTAGTAGTGCCAGGTTTACTTATCAGCGGTGGTGCGATGGCATATGCCCAGCGTCGCAGTATGAATCGTATTGCTGAAGCTGTTCAACTCGGTCTGTGGGGTGTAGGTTTAGGTCTTTTCGCAATCCCCTTTATGCCATTTATTGCTGGCTTTTTCTTGATCGGCGGTACCAGTTTGCTGATCCGTGGGCGTGAGGATAAAGCGGATACGTTTGTTCAGCGTCTGATCGGTCGGGTCCGTCGTCGTTCAAGTTCAACACCAACTGTTTCTGTCCAGCAGGTGCCCATCACCCAGCAGCAAACTACCCAGCAGGAAGTACACGAACCAGCCACAGGTGAAACACGACGCTTGTAGCTGCTGTACAGACAAACACGAAGTGTAATAAAAAGGACGTGGTTGGTACCACGTCCTTGCTTTATGTTGTAAGAATGGTTTTGTAGCTGTTGACACTACTCTTCTGTGGGAAAAAATGCGTCAACCCATTCACGCCAATTTGGCTCAGGAACAGGTGTCGCAAGTGGTACTGGAGTCGAATTGGCAGGCTCAGGAGTAGCTTCTGGAAGAATGGGAACAAGAACGGTATCACCATCCCGCGCATATCCTAACTGCTCTCGGGCCACCTGTTCAACATATGCCGATGATTCGGCTTCAGCCACTGCCGTCATAAGCGCTTGGTTTTCTGCCTCTATGGCCTCAACATCAGCATGTAGTGCTGTAACCTGGTCATCCATATGAGACCCGATCAAGATTTGGCCGACAAAACTGGCGAGCAGCCAAAGCGATAAGGCAAACATGCCCAAAACGACCAGGCGCACACCAGAACGCCCCCAGTCTACGCGAGACGGAAATCCTGTAGAGCCATTCTTCGTGCGTTGTACACGCCGATGACGCATAGTAATGTCCTAAATAACCTATTCGGTGACGCGTGCAGGGCGTGGTGCTTCGAGTAGCAGTGGCTCGTCGATGTTGGTGGACATTGCACTTTGTCCGCGGAATAGACCACCAGGCTCAATGTGGAGAGCAGCCGTTGTGATGTCACCCCAAACTTTCCCAGTTGGAGAGATTTCCAGCTGTTCAACAGCAGTGATTTCACCTTTCACCGCTCCCGAGACATGCACATTCTGTGCTTTGACATTTGCAATGACCCGGCCAGTTTCGCCGATGATGAGATTGCCAAGCACCTCAACATCACCTTCAACTGAGCCATCAATACGAATATTGCCATCAGATTTGAGTGTGCCAATAAAACTCGTGTTTGCACCAATAGTAGTTTCAGGTTTACCATTCAATGTCGGTGGTGCAGCTGCCGGAGCTTTTTTGCTGTTGCCGAACATTAGTCCTCCTTATGTTTTCCCTGGTATTCAGGGTGGTTAGTGCTGTACAACCAGTTGTCTGTGCACAAGCTACTTGTTACGCAGTAATTATTGATACCACGACAGCGTCGATATTATACGTGACGTTCGGTTTTCAGGCAAATATCAGATTCGCGAGATTTGATCAGGCTCTTTGGTCCACCTATGGCCTTGTAACCGTATATTTATTCATTTTAGAGATATAATTATCTAAGAGAAGTATTATCTTCATCCCATCCCTGTGTTTTCAAGAAAGCCTGATCATCGGTACTCAGTACAGCTTGGTTGAGGAGTTCAGGTCGTTGAGCCAACGTGCGAATCAGGCGTTGTTGGCGACGCCACTGAGCTACATGACCATGATGTCCTGAGAGGAGAATGTCAGGAACAGCCTGCCCTTCCCACACTGCTGGGCGTGTATACTGCGGATATTCAAGCAACCCATCACTAAAGGTTTCTTCCGTAATTGAATCGTCATCAAGCACACCTGGAATCAATCGAGCCACTGCATCAAGCATAACCATGGCAGCCAATTCTCCGCCTGTGATGACATAATCCCCAATAGAGAGGGTACGTTCGATAAAGGTGTCCTGAATGCGCTCATCGATCCCTTCGTAGCGACCACAGACCATAATGAGGCGATCATAGTGTGCTAATTCCTGCGCAATAGCTTGCGTGAATGATTCACCCGTTGGAGCCATGAGCACGGTCAATGTTTTGGCTGTTTCAGTCGCCGTTGCTGTCACTGGCTGATTGACGATATCCCGCAGTGCTGCGGCAAGTGGCTCAACTTTCATGACCATTCCGGCACCACCACCGTAGGGTGTATCATCGGTGGTGCGGTGGCGGTCGGTGGCATAGTCACGAATGTTGTAAAGGTTTACTCTGATCTGTTCTGCGTGAATAGCGCGCTTAATGATGCTCTCTGTCAAGGGCCCGGTAAACATATTTGGAAACAGCGTTAAGATATCAAACTGCATGATAGCGTGACGATTCACTTTCTACTCGATACTGCCAAGATATTGATCAAAAAAATCTACGACTCGAGAGACGTATTGGTACCTGTCGGCGAAGTAGGCACCACAGTGTTCTACATCAGGATAAATCCATAAATCTTTGGGCTCACCTGCTGTCGCAAAAAGTTGATGTGCATGGGTTATTGGTATCAGGCTGTCGCCGCTGCCGTGGATCAGGAACAATGGTCGTGGTGTGATAGCTGCAATAGTGTCGATAGGCCGTATCGCTTGAAACTGATATCCATACCACCAGTCATTGAGTCGATTGGCGATTGGTACAATCATCTGTTCTGGTAAACGATAACGTGAAATGTTATTTGCCAATACTTCCGTGATTCCGGTAAACGAACTATCGGCGACTACTGCACGTATCTGGGGCATCTGCGCAGCGAGCAATATAGCAATAGATGCTCCCATCGAAAATCCGGTAACACCCAGTTTAGCATCTGGTACCCGTCCTTCTGCGTATCTGATTGCTGCCAGTGCATCCTGCAGCTCATAATACGCGAGTGAGAACTGAGCAATATCACTCTGGCCACGGGAACGCCAGTCAAACAGCAAAACATTGTTGCCTGCACGCCACAGCCCACTGCTAATACCCAGCATATCTGATTTGATACTGCGATGTCCTCCGAAGATAACGACGACTCGTGAAGCTGTGGGCTGTGGGAGCCACCAACCACTCAGGTTTACACCATCTTCGGTACGGATCGTGATTGACTCATACCCCTGAACCTGCGTTTCGTAGGGTGTAAACGTATATTCTGAAAGATAGCTGGTTGGCGAACGGGAGTTGATGCGAACCGTTGTGTATGCGGCTATACCGAAAAATACTCCCGAAAGACTCATGGCTGTAACGCCAGTGACCTGTGCAAGTGTGCGTACAAACTGCTGGACGTATCGTTGTTCATTCATATGATAGAGCTATACCTGACCCATATGTATTCAACATGACCTGCTCTGTATTGTAGCAAAAAATGCGAAGATGACTACTTTGTGATATTTGTCATTGATAAAATTAACACAGACTTAACTTAAGAAACATATCTCCTTAAACTAGCTTGTTATCATGTACGCATTCCAAATCGCAGTTTAGTGTGTATTGTGTTTCCCTGGAAAGGAGTCCCGCGCCGATTGATATCGACAGAGAATATGTGATTTCTTGTGTCGATACGGTGGTGCTCTGGTTTGTATTGTTTGTAGCATTGCGGGATATGACCGTAGAAAATTATTGTTTCTTGTTATCTTAGGAGGTAAATGAATGGGTTTCCCTGATCATGACGATCATGAAAAAGTACGTTCAACGAATGGACACGGTGAAACATTTCAGTCAATTGTCGAACGACGTCTGAGCCGACGTTCGTTCCTCAAAGGTGCTGTTGCCGCATCTGCCATTGTGTTTGCGGCGCCTGTAGTAGGACGTACCATCGCTCAAACCGATGATGATTTACCAGCAGATGCTTCTGGATTGGGCTTTGAAACCATTGCTGGTCAGCCCAGAGAAAATGATAGCTTGTTTGTATCACCGGGCTATACTGCGGTTCCTTTCATTCGCTGGGGTGATCCACTAACGCCAGATGCGCCAGACTTTGACTCTGATAATCAGACGGCTGAAGCTCAAGCGCAGCAGTTTGGCTATAACTGTGATTTCGTAGGCTTCTTACCATTACCAGTTGGCACAGAGAGTTCAGACTCAGGTTTACTGGTGGTGAACCACGAATATACCAACCCTGACATTATGTTCGACGGCTATGTAGAGGGTGAGCCAACTCAAGAGCAAGTTGATGTAGAGTTAGCAGCCCATGGTGTGACAGTTGTTCAGGTCGGTCTTGCAAATGGTGCCTGGACGTATGACCGTACAGGTACTGTAAATCGACGCTACACTGCTACAAGTCCTATGACTGCAAGTGGCCCGGCAGCTGGGTCCGATTGGTTTAAGACCAGTGATGACGAGACAGGTCTCAATATTTTAGGCACGCTCAATAATTGTGCTGCTGGTAAGACACCATGGGGAACGGTGGTGACTGCTGAGGAGAACTTCCATCAGTATTTTGCAAATAATGGACTGCTTGATGATGAAGATCCAATCAAAGCTATCCATGATCGTTACGGCGTCCCTGAAGAGGAAAGTGGTCGTCGCTGGGAAGATTTTTACGCTCGTTTTGATGTAAGTCAAGAGCCCAATGAGCCATTCCGCTTTGGCTGGGCGGTAGAAATTGATCCCTATGATCCTGATTTTGTGCCAGTCAAGCGCACGGCCATTGGTCGTTATCGCCACGAGGCACAGACCTTTGTCGTTGCAGATAGTGGTCAGGTAGCTGTCTACTCAGGTGATGACGCACGCTTTGAGTATGTCTACAAATTTGTCACAGAAGGTACCTACAATCCAGATGATCGTACCGCAAATCTCGGATTGTTAGATGAAGGTGTATTGTATGTGGCACGCTTTAATGATGATGGCACTGGTGATTGGTTGCCACTTATCCACGGCGAAGGACCACTGACTGAGGAAAATGGTTTCACCTCACAGGCAGATGTACTGGTTAAGACTCGACAAGCTGGTGATTTATTGGGTGCGACCAAGATGGATCGTCCTGAAGATATCGAGCCTAATCCTGTCAACAAGAAGGTCTACATTGCTCTGACCAACAACACAAATCGTGCTGTTGATGATAACCCCGGGGTAGATGCGGCCAACCCACGCCCGGAGAATGCGAATGGTCATATCATTGAGTTGACTGAAACCGATGATAACCATGCTGCAACGACCTTTGCCTGGGAAATCTTCTTGCTTTGTGGAGACCCAGAAGATGAAGATACTTTCTTTGCGGGCTTCCCCAAAGAAGATGTGAGTGCTATCGCCAACCCAGATAACATTACCTTTGACAATAAAGGGAATCTATGGATTTCTACCGATGGCCAGCCACGCACCCTAGAGATCAATGATGGTCTGTTTGCGGTGCCAGTTTCTGGCCCTGAGCGTGGTTTGCTACGCCAGTTCTTCTCTAGCGTTGCGGGTTCTGAAGTGTGTGGCCCCGAGTTTACACCTGATGATACCTCGTTGTTTGTGGCTGTCCAGCATCCTGGTGAGGGCGGTACATTTGCCGAGCCAGTAAGCACGTGGCCAGATGGCGAAGTACCACCACGTCCGAGTATTGTGGCTATTCGTGCCGACAATGGTGGTCGCGTAGGTGAGGAAGGCGATTTCCAGCCAACGCAACGAGTCTACCTGCCAATGATTAATCGTTAACAACAACTGTTGAGTGTTGCTGAAGTGTGGTTACATGATGCAAATTCAAGCGTCATGTAACCTTTTTCTTTGCATAAACGTATGTCATGTTAGGGTATAATATGGTCATACGTAGTACTCAATGTATACATAAT
>JBCDFA010000010.1:0-57191 GCA_039178835.1 Chloroflexota bacterium | reverse complement strand
TGGCATCACAATCAGTAAAGCAGAGAGGTACAAAAACAAAAAAGTCAGAGCAAATCTGGATATTCGGACCTGTCTGCCCTTAAATACACAGTGAATTTCCGATGAGTTGGAGTTATTCGTCAGGCAGGTCTTAATGAGTTCGGAGGGTTTCTTCTATGTATGGGCACCTAATGAATTTTCGATGAGTTGGATCTATTCATCGGTTAGCCTCGATAAGTTTACTACAGATCCACCTCAATCTATGGTATGAGATATGGCGATGTTCCATTTGGCCTATAAGTGAAGAACTGCTTGTATGTGAGGGGCAGGTTGAGAGTGCTTCTATTTCAGCTCTTGTTTATATAGGAACACTCATTGATAAAGAGAAAATAAAGTAGGGGTTCATCTGGTGTGATACCAGTGAGTTGTTATGATGTTTCAAGCAGTTCACGATAGAGGTGTTCAACTTCCGATGTTCGTTCAAGTTCGAGACCAAGTTCCTCATCAAGAAGGCGGCGAAGAGTTTGGTACTGCGTGATCGCAGCATTGCGGTTCCCCAATGCGATTTGACACCGCATGATACCGGCGTGGGCTGACTCATCAAACTCATCAAGGGTCAAAATGTCCTGATAAAGCATCAATGCGTCTAACAGGAGTTGTGCTTGTTCGTAGGCAGTCGCAGCCTGATGCAGTGCATAGCGATATCGTCCTGCTAAGTATGTTCGTAGTGAAACACACCAAGTATTGTCAGCGAATGGCAGGTAATCACCACTGTAGAGATCAATAGCTTGAGACAGTTTTTCGGGATCACTGGCCCCCTGATCTAATATAGCGAGAAATTGCTCGGCATCATAATCAATTCGTACCACACTACGATTCAGCCGATAGATACGTCGTCCCTGAAGCTCAATAAGCTCACGTGGAAGAGTTGATCGTAGTTGGTAAATAGCAGAGCGCAGGGCATCACGGCTACGATCAACGGGCAGGTCTGGCCAGATCGCTTCACGAAGGGTATCGATTGGAGCGCCATCAGGATGCGCCAATAGATAGTAAAAAACCTCTCGTGCCTTTTGCCAGCCTAATTCAACCGTTTGGCCATCCAACGTGATTTGATCGCTTCCTAATGTACGCATAACCAAGACAGGAAGTTGATTGTCTTCTTCAAGCAGTTTTGACACCATAAAAAGATCTTGTTGACGCTGGAGCCACTCATGTGCAAGCGACCAGCCATTAGAGCCTGCTCGGCGTAAGGTGCTTCGCATACCAATAGTCTCAACAATCACAAAGGCACTGTGACCAAGCTGTTTGGTAATCTGTGCTGCTTGGTCTAATGCTTCTACAACATTGCAGGTTTCAAACGGCTGTGTATCGGCCGTAATTTGCGCTTGCAACAGATACGCGCGTGCCAGATCTATCAATGAGACATCCTGATTGCGTCGGTCAATCACCTCTCGTGCATATCGTGCTGCCTTCTCATACTGCTTCAGCCCATAGGCGGTTTTACCTTGCAATAATAAGACCGATGTCGTGTGATGACGTATTGTCGTTTCAGAGAGATGCCGGAGTGCACGAGCAGCAGCTTCGTAATTCTTTTGACGCAATACCAAACGAATGCTTTCTATATCCAAGTAATGGAGAATATACGCGCTTCCTCCAGTGCGTCGTGCCTCATCGTATGCGAAGCTGGCTCGATCCCAGAGTTGCAAGTCATTATACAGATCACCAATACTTGATAAGACGGTCGCTGTGTAATCTGGTACCGCGGCTTCGCGTGCAAATTCGAGCGCTGATATGAGTGTTGTATGGGCATCCTGATAATGCCCAATCAAATGTTGTGCGCTGCCCTTGCTGTTAAGGCTCAGGGCGCGTAGCCCGGTATTCCCTATCATGTTCCAATAGGTATCTGCTTGTGTGTAATACTCCTCTGCCAAACTGAGTTGGCCTAGTTCTTTATAACAGATACCGAGGTCTCGTTGAAGTTGTGCCATCGCATACAAATCACCACGACGTTGTTCAATTGCGAGCGCTTCTTTAAAGTAGTTGATCGCACTTTCAAGCTGGCCTAATCGATGATGGCAAATAGCAATAGTCCGCATCGCGGCTGATTGTTGCCCAACATCTTGAGTCATATCGTGTACTCGTTGTGCAATATCAAGTGCTTGAGTATACTGACCAATGGTGCGTGCTATTTGCGCCTGAAGCAAGAGTACCACTGGCTCATCGTCTGGCTGCATACGTGTTTCGGCAATTTTGGTAAGGGTTTGTGCTTCCAGATGGTTGCCGCGTTTGATCAAGACCCGCGCTTTAAGGCAGAGGAGCTGCGCATCCAACAATTCCACTGAAACCTTTGAAAACCAATGCTCAAGGGTTTCTAATCGACCAGTGCGATAGAGATGCTCACCACCAGCAGCAATAACTTTGAGGGCTGATTCGCGCTTACCAATAGTAATATAGCGTTCGAATGCTAACAACCATTGTCCTTGCTCAGCGTAGGCATCGGCAACAGATTCGGCGATGGTATAATAGTGTGCCAAATTCACATTGGCAAAATGTTCTTGTAGGAACTCACGAAATATAGGATGGTAACGTAATACACCTGTTCTGATTTCACTAATGAAGAGATGTCGCCGATAGAGGATTTCAAGCATTGATTGAGAATCGCTACGTGCAAGCATAGTGTTACAATGCTCACGGGAAAGTTCTTCAAGTAACGAGGACTCAAGCAGAAATTCACGAACCTCTGTACCCTGTTGTTCAAATACTTGTTCAGCCAGGAAATGATAAATTTGTCGTTCGGCAGACATCCCCAGTGGGGCAAATGCAGATGCCATGTTGTCTGAAGCTTGGAAGGAAAGCAGTATTCCAGCGATCCACCCATTAAACTGCTCGGTGAGCATTGCAATCTGGTCGTCGGATAACTCTGTATCATAGCCGACTTTAATAACTTCGTTCACTTCCTCAGCTGTAAAACGCAAATGGCTTTCATTAAGGCTGTGCATTTGCCGTCGTGCAGCTAGGAGCATCATATCAGGTAGACTTGGGTAACTACGCGATGCCAAAATAACACGACAATGCATGCAGCGCAGTAAGAGATGAGTAATGACTGCACTAATCTCGTTGACGTGATCAACAAGATGCCAGTCATCAAGAACAATAATGAAATCTTCGTCTAACGCATAAATATCATTGGTCAAGGCATCTACAACACGTTGAAACGATGCTTGACTAGCCCCCTGAAGGAGGGATCGGGTCTGTGTTGTCGTCTCGGGAAATTGCTGTTCAATTGATGCAACCAAGTAGTCTAAAAAGGCCCAGGGGTTTTGATCCGAAGGATCGAGCGTATACCAACAGACACGCAAAGTAGCCATATGTGCAAAGGCAGTAAGTAACGATGTCTTGCCGTATCCAGCTGGTGCAGAAAGTGTAATAAGTCGCTTTTCTGTAATATTCTGTAGCAAACTGTTCAGGCGTGAACGTAGAACAATATGTTGTGGATATTGTGGGACCACGATTTTATGTGGGAAGTCAATCATTGCTTTGCTCTGTGCAATCGCTATGGTAAATAGTCCGACCGGTGTGGAACAACCACAAAAGATGCGTTTTTCTTGCCCGTTGTTTGTGATGACCTGAGTATCTCATCAATCGCATAACATGCTATACCATATTTTCAGAGTAGAGAGTTATAACATATACGTGTCTAGGTTTGAAAGGTTTCATTTTGGTATAATGTACTCATAAACCGTTCTTTTGGCATCTTGATGCTACGTGGCTAGCTCTTTACACACATCCTCTTTCAGGAGGCCATTGATATCATAAACCTGTTGCTCTATTACGGTTTGACTACGTGATTGGTTCTTCTGATTATCCCATGTTCTACAATATATGAATAGAGTAATGATTTTTATCGGCTATTCTATCTATGTCAAGGTATTGAGCATCCTGTTAGCTATTTCGACCCTCTCACACCCCAAACTTCCATTTTGCCTGCTTCGGGACGATATTTTTAGGTTCTTGGATAACTAGCGAGATGTTCCTGTAACCACATGCTAACACGTGATGGTAAGGCATTGATGCAGTAATAGCTATGGGTGCGACTATATCCTTTGTCAATTAACAGGCAACGGATAGTACGTCTGGTTTCTCCACTGAGAAATGCTTGGAGAATATGATTATAAGGTTCATCAAGTTGTATGGCACAATGTTGGAGTAGTGATGCCGCAGTAGTATGCCCACCAAGGGTGAGCAGTAATGCACCTTGACGTATTTGATCAATAGTTGATGGTTGGGGGTAGCCAGTCAAAGCGCACAACACCAGTTGTGCATCGTCCTCGGACCATACATGTGGAGGTTGTCCACGTCGAACAATAGCGAGAATTTCTTCAGCTTTATGCTGATATAGCCGCATACCCAGATCAGATGTCGGCGATTGGGCAATCGGCTCGTGGGTTTGTTGCCAGATCCAATGAGCATGGCCAGAAGTCAGTGGTTTGGTGAAAACACGCTGACAACCCGCATAGATAGCTTCTTCTTCGCGTTCTTGGCTGATGTAGTTAGTCAATGCTACTATGCTGGCTGGATGAATCATTTGTGCTTGCATACGCCGTGTTAGTGCTGCAGCTAAGGTAGTACCCTCCAGTGCAGGATTGCTTGGGTGTGGCAGGCGTAAATCAAGAATAATGACTGTTGGTAAAGGTGTCCTGGTTCTGTCCAACAATGTCATACTGTGTGTCTCACCATCAAGAAGTGATGCGGCATGAATGACTTGAAACCCTACTTGTTTGAGCGTGATCTCCTCGACCTGTGCGTCGAGGAGATCATCCTCGATTAAGATGGCACACGTCACACTAAAACCTCCACAGCCTCATGGCATTTCTTGAGTTAAAATAAGATCGAAACGTTTCCGTCTATGTTACCATAAATATAGCATATATAAATCATTGGTGAATGACAAAATGCTCAGAAAAATCTGCTTAACGTCAAAGGTCGATATTAACAGGTATTTATGTATTTGTATTCAAACCACTTTATTTGATTTATTTGTAAATAAATAATAAAAGTAGAAGTATTTTACTTTCATGCTAAAGTGCTCTAGTGTGTGCTCAGGTGGCAGACGTTGATGGTGTTTCGGCGCGAAAGGAGTGGTTATGAAGGGCTTCTCATAACAGTCCATCTATGGTATGTCCTCGCGTGTGCTCTTAAGCATAAAATGCTCATTAGTCCAATCACCATATTGTTAGGAGGTTCTTACTATAGGTTTGTGTAGGCTATAAACAACTTGTACACATCTAATAGAATATAGCCTTTGATGTTTGAAAGGGTAGGTATGCGTCTTTATACATGGTCACATTACATACAAAGAGTGGTTGCACCATTGTTTACTACGCTGAAGTTGTCCCAAATTTCACCGGACCTCCAAGAATTACGCTCACAATTGCGGGTGCAACTGCTACAGACAATTGTTATTGCCTTTTTGTTTTTATGTGTTCCAGTAGATATCGTTACAGCTTTATTTCTATCAAGTCAGATCTGGGTACATAACCTCTATCCTCCAGTTACATTGATACAACATATAGCCCACCTGTGTGTCCTTGTTAGTTTGGCACTTATCCTTCTGCATCATGATCGCCCAATCGCTGCACTGATAGCTATTGTAATAGTCAAAGTGCTTGGTATCTTTGGTTTCATATGGTTAACTGGTATCGCAGGTGGGTTCCTAACAATGGCGTTTCTATTTGCCCTTCCGGCCACTGCCTTACCAATGCGTTTTACGATATCTATTGGTATTATGGTGTATTTGGCCTTTGGTATCCTACTTGATTTGGGGACTCATATCGAGACAGAGCCGTTACCAGTTGTGTTGATTATTACCACAAGTTCTCTAGCTTTCTTTAGTATAATTGGTTATGTAGGCCAACGTATACTTGATAATATTACTTTGATGATTGCTGAACGTTCACAAGAAGCGGCTGAACGAGCACGTGTTGAAGCACACGCGAAGGTCTTGGAAGAGTATCATCAGCGGCTATTATCGGCACAACATGATCTTCGTGCCCCCTGTACCACAGCAATGCGTATAACACAGTTGTTACAGGACTCTGCACTTGACCCTGCGACGACACATAACTTTGCAAGGCACCTAGAACCCCTTTTGCTTTGTGTGCGTGTGCGTGTTGATGCACTGATGGATGACGCGAAGTCATTACGGACAGCGCCTAACGCGCCACTTTCGATTATCAATCTCACTGCAACGGTTCAAGCATACATTCCTGAACTCCAACGTTGGGCCAATATTAGTGCTGCAACCGAAGATAAGATACCAGCAACACTACACTTTCGCGCTGATGGTACTTATGGTATTTGTGGTCGCGAGGGGGAGGTACAGCGTATCTTAGAGAATCTGATGCTTAATAGCATCGTTGCCCAGGCCAGATCGATTAGTATTGTCATTCGTCAGGTCGATTCCTCTCATATTGAGCTATTATTTGAAGATGATGGTGTGGGATTTCCTCAGTGGTTATTAGAGCAATCGCTGCATCAAGCAACCAACTATCGCGCCCGTGGTATTGGTTTGGGTTTGGTAGGTATTTATGCCAATGTTACTACGTTTCAAGGGTCAATCAGATTAGAAAATTCATCATCTGGTGCTCGTGTACGTATGTGCTTTCCAAGTGTTGTCATTGCCCCCAGTGTTAGTACTTGTTATAGTGGGGTATCTTGATGTTTACACTCTATGAACACGGCCTTGTTGATACGCATACCTTTAACAAGACCGTGTTCATATATATGGTGGTGGTAGCTCACACTACGAGATACTATGTTTTGTGTTTTGCTTTTGTTTTACGATACTGCCATCGTAGCCATACTCCTGAGAAGAGTACGAGTACCCCACCACTAAAGAGGATGAGCAACAATGTATTGTTGGCTGTTCCTGTATTAGGTAGACTTGCCGGTATCGTATCCGACTCATATGCGATTGTTGTTGATGGTTCTATTGATAGTTGTTCTATCGGAACATCAGTTGCTGGTACATCGGGTGTTGTCTTTTCTGGTATGGTCACAACATTGTAAGGTATGCTATTTGTTGGTGTAGCTGTTGGCACTGGTGTGACAGCTTGGCGTGGTCTGCTAGCTTGTGGCGCTTCTGATGGAGCAGTGGCTACGGCAGTTGGCTCTGGTGTCGTGGTAGGTGACACAACCTCACTGGTAGGTACTGGTGTCGCTGTGCTGCGTACCATTGTAGCCGATGGTACCGGTGTCGCTGTACTAGGTGGAAGAGTAGGAGTCGGTGAGGCTGGTAGTTGAGGCGCCTGACACTCAAGCCAATCATACCAATAGATGCCACTGCTGGCATAACTCTCGGTTATCTGTTCATTACTTTCGTTTAGCAATACCCCCTCAACATGTACATTGACCATTTCAACCTCAGGTTCCTGTGGTATACCTGGCCAGGGTATACTAATTTCAAAGTCATCACCGTCTTGTACTTTTATCAACTCGGATTGTAGCTCAGACTGTTGTGTTTCTGGCATTTGGGTATGCCAAGACAATTGGAGTTGTGCCTGTTTTTCTGTTGGTTGGAGTACAACTGCTCCCTCTATGACAATGTAATCAGCGTGAGTCATGCATGTCATTCTTGAGTCTTGGTCAAAGATAACCTGACCTGTTAATTCATTACAATCGGTTTTGGCAGGCGCATAACGGCCCGCTGTGAGCAAACGAGCTCCGTAACGCTGACCATTGAGTGATTTGAGTGCGTTGCCAACAAAGGCATCAAGTTGAATCGCATCACAAAGAGGGGTTGGTATTTCAAGCACCTGTTCGTTTGGTTGGCTTGCATTGATAGCTGGACCAAGTTCGTAAGGGACGCCATTTTGTTCTGAGTCGGCAAACCAGATTTGTGAGTCGATGTCAGGATCGTGTGGGTCTCCGCTTGGGATGGTATAGACAGCTATACCGACTGGGTAACTACATTCTGTGCTACGATTTTTAATCCGTACTTTTCCACGCCCTACGATATGAGCAGAAATGTCATCTTTTGCACTCTCCACACATACCTCTGGAGTTGGTGGAGGTGTATGCGTCTCAGTTGGTGCCAGAGTTGGAGTAGTTTCGTTGGTTGCTGTTGGTAGCGTGGTTGCTGGTGCGGTTGGTGTCTGAGGCACCTGATCAGCTGTCGGCGTAGGTGGAATATTTGGTGTACTTGTAGATCGTTCGGACGTTGCTTCAGGCGTTGTAGTCGGCTCTGCCGATGGCGCCAATGTTGGCACATCGGTAGGAGTTATAGCTGTAGCAGAGGGTGCTGGCATATCGGTCGGTTCTGGGTCGGGTGTGATGGGATCATTGGTCGGTTCAGGTATGCCAGTTGGATTTGGCACATCGGTCGGTTCAGGTATGCCAGTTGGATTTGGCACATCGGTCGGTTCAGGTATGCCAGTTGGATTTGGTGCATCAGTCGGTTCTGGGTCGGGTGTTGTCGGTATCGTTGTTGGTTCAGATGACTCAGTTGGTTTAGGAAGAGGTGTAGAAGGCACACTGGTAGATCGAGGAGCCAGTGTGTTTTGTGAACGTTCCATAGTTTGTGCATTTGTGCCATTTGCTAATGTTGCTGCGAACGATGTGTGTGTTGTGTAAACAGGGAGTATACTGTAAAGGATTGTTACTACAATAATTCCCATAAGTAGTTTGTGGGCATAATTAAACCACATGGTAAGCCTCCTCTGGCCCCACGCTAACAAACCATTCCAAAAATGATTACAAGTTGCTCTACGGCATAGAAACGTATAGTATGTTGCTTACGTTCCAGTGTAGCAAGAAATATTTACAATTAATAGTAGTCTTTGTAATAGATGTGTAACGAAATGAAAGAAAATTCATCCAAGTATCAAGTCTTGCCTGGGGTGATTTTGATCTTATTAGATGCCTTATTCTATTTTTATTGGCATGCATCTCTATTAAATTAGATATCTTTTGGGGATGGTGGTTTTTTAGAAAGAAGAGTGGCAACCAGCCACACTGTTACTCATACAGTGTGGCTGGTAATGTAATAGTTGTTTGTGTGGGCTTAGTATGCGTCCAAAATAAATTGGACCATCTGCGAGGATTTTTGTAACCATATTCTGGCGTTTTCATCATTTGGGGGCTCTAGTACCACATTGGCACTCCATAGAACCAGATCACACAGTGTTTGGGGCGGAAGTTGTGTGCTTAGGAGTTTTTCGATGGCATGCATACCTTCATGTAGCATAAGTGGGTTGAACTTCAGTGCCTGCCGTAGTTGAGACCGTATTTCTTCTTCTGATAGTGCATCGGCAAAGTAGCACAGCAAGAAGTCTTTTGCCTTTTGTAGCGTTAGTGCTATCTCGGGATCTATCATAGAAGATGGCTCATGATTTGTGTTTGTGTGCATAAATTATTCCCTGCTTCTATATTCCATAATGAGATTTGATTCCCATTATGATTGTCTTTTACATTATGGTGAGTCAACATCGTTGATGATGATATAGTTCGAGTCACTGAGTGGTTGGTATGTCGGGAAAGATGTATGTACATAGGGTATCGTTTGTGTTATCGGATCAAGTCGGATAACAACTGTAACATGGCTGGTTTGGTCTGGGACCGCCACCCGCGTTCCTCCAACATAAGCATTCTGATTGTAGAAACCTTCGCCAGCCAGTCTGCCTGCATCAAATGTCGCCACGTATGATCCGCGCTGCACCAGCGACTCTCGAATGTCATCCCAGTTCTCCACTACATGTTTGTCGATAATTTCATTGGCTGTGCTTTCGCTGACCCATCGATATGAAAAGTTTTGTGTTGTTCCCCACCCTGTTCCGCGTCCATCAACAACACGGCTTTCAATCGTGCGTGCATTTGGATTACTTGAGTTCAGCGGAATATTGGGACCATGCCGATCAAGGGTATGAGCACCAGCATAGCCAAATTGAGCATCGTTGCTAGCTAACTTGAACACTGGTGGCGTGTCTCCAAGAATGTCTCTGAGTTCTTGTTGTGGGTCTGCTGCTGGTGGAGATGGCTGTGTTTGAGCCGGTGGCAAAGCATTTTGTGTTGTGCTTCCTGGTTGTGGATTGTTGGGTAAACCAAAAGGCGGACTGGTCGGTGCAGAAGGATTCGGACTGGGTGCTGGTGGGAGCGCTGGTGGTCCTCCTGGTGCTGGTGTCAGGATGCCTGAGGGTGCCGGTGCTGGTGGTAAGGCTGGTTGTGTCCCATTCGATGGATTTGCCTGAGGCCCTGGCATCTGAAATGTTGCATCAGGATCGGCAGAACGCATCGGTGGTAGCTCAACATCGTCTGGCACGATTTCAGGTGTGATAGGTGCATCTGGATCAGTTTGCGCTGGCGGTAAGGCACCCGCAGGGGCTGGCGCTGGCGGAAGTGCTGGTTGCGGTGGATCAGGATCAGGTGCTGGACCAGTAGTTGGTTCGTCCGAATCATCTTCCTCATCGTCATTGCGTTGCCTTCTCGGTGATTGGGGTATTGTCTGATGTGGCTGTACTGGGTAGGGTGACCGTGGCGCTGGTGGTGGTGGCTCAACACGTGTTGGCCCAGCAGGCGGTTGCAAGGGATCGGGTGCTGAAGATTGTGGTAGTTGTTGGGGATTAGTCATGCTTGTCCCAATCCCCAAGATAGCACCAAGTATACGACCTGTTCGGCTCTCCCAGAAGCGCTTGGCTGCATCTGCAGCATTCTCCGCAGATTCACGAAGGGCTCGTAGTGGACCAAAACCGTAATCGGGATCGATAGACTCATCAGGTTGTTCTATCTCTGGTTCATCACCAATACGTGGCGCACTTCCCTCTGGTCCTTCTACGCCTGGGTTACTGCCTTCTGGTGCTGGCCGATGCTCTCCAGCTTGATCACCATTGGCATTTGCCTGAATCGGTGGTGCACTTGATGGTGTGTTGCTCGGCGGTGGTTCCACTTGTGGTAATGGTTGCTCTGGAACCAGATTGGGAACAAGCACCGGTTCTTCTGGTTGTGGATTGATGATAAATGGCTGATTATCCTCGTCCAATAAGCGATCCAGATCAGGGATAGGTGTAAATGTAATAAACGGTTCTTCACTCGGTTGACCCGGTACGTGAATTGGTGGCGGTACTGGTACAGATGTAGAATTCGCTGGCTGTTGTGCCTCTATATCTGGTACGGGTGTTGATGTAGGTGGTTCTACTTGATCAGGTACGTAGGGTAATGGTACAGGATCATTGGGTGGTTCTTCTTCGGGAGGCTCTTCCTCTGGTGGGTCATTGGTTGGCGCCGGTTCTGTATTCGGTGCTGGCACTTCCGTTGGTGTCGTTGGTGGCGCATCCGGTATTTGAAACTCGCGAACCAGTGCCAGATGATTGTCACGTTCGTGAGAGGAATAAAACCCCATCCCTGGCCACTGCTCATTGATCCGATTACTGAAAATAAGAGCATCATTGGTCAGATTGCGAAACGCTTCATAATCTACAGTATGGCCAGCCTGGGCCTCGCGCAGATGGTAACTAATTTGGGAAACATATCGCCCTGCGCGTAACCGCGCTCCAACTTGATCAACATAGTTTTGTGTTGTGACTGCTGGCAGCCCCTGATTAATCAGTTGTTGGTTAAGGTTTTGGAGATCGCGCAAGTATGCACTGGCAGCTTGATAATCCTGACTACTATTTGAATACACGCCATTCACCACATTTTGTTCAAATTGTTGTGCTTGTGCTTGCCATTGAGAAAATTCCGCAGGCAGTTGTGGTTGTGGGGCAGGTTGTACTGTCGGTGGTGCTTGTGGAGGTGGAGCCGTAGTTACCGGCGGTGTTTGCTGGGTGGGGGCTGGTTGGGGAGATGCTGGTGCTGGTGGTGTCGGTGGTTCAGGATCTGGCTGATCGGGACTCTCTGGTGGTGCGGTGGGGGCGTGGGCGGGTGCTTGCCAGAGCAACACAACTGCACCTGCAATAATACTAGCAATAGCCATTTTGGCGACAGTAACACCTCCAACAACCCACTTCAATACAACCTGTCCGCGCTCAACTACAAGTCTGAAGCCTGGTGCAATGGTGCGCTGCCCTACCCGCAGCAACCCCTGCCAGAATGACTGACCTTGTCTTGTAATCCAACCAACCACGGGACGTGCCCAGCTTGGCCAGAACGGCGCTGTAGGAGTTGGCGCAGGTGGTGTGGTAGTTGGTGGGGCAGGTGGTGCGGTAGTTGATGGGGCACCTCGCAGTGCGACTAATGTCCCCGAACCTGCTCCCAGAAAACTGAGTATCTGCCCTCCAGTAGAATTACTTATATCGCTGGTTACATTTGAGATACCAGTGGTAAGAGATGGATCTGCAAATGCCAGTGTGTTATCTGAAAAACTGCTGTTTTGCTCAGTAGATGAAGCAGAAGATTCTGGGGCAATTGTTGCGGGTGCTTGATCCGGTGGTTGCGTGTTTTGGGCGTACACCATTGATATACCAAATCCAGAACATAGCATTAAAAGGACAAATGCCCGAACAAACCAATAAGATATATGCATAGCATTTTTCTTACATATGCGAATAATAGGTAGCCATATATTCATGCTACGCTCCTTTTATGCAATATAACATCAATCTGCCTCCATTACTTAAGAAAGCAGCGTGAGATGGCTTATATGCAATTTATACATTTATTGAAACTACTATAGCATCAATTGTTTTCTGTTGTGAAGGGAAATATGTAAATATTTTGCAACAGCTGAGGAGGTCCAAGAGGCTGTAGAGTTTTTTCGAAGGGTTATCTATATATACACAAGGGTTCTTTCATTATCTGAGATTCCATTATCAGTCATATAGAGCTATATATTTACGCTTGATAAGATTGAATAGACACAAGACAATTTATCTATGCTGTTATTGTTTGGGGATCAAACAATGCTCCGTCCAGAATAGCCCCTTCCCATGAAACCCCACTCAGTTTCGCTTCTCGGAAGTCGGCTTGGCGGAAGTTGCTCCCAGAAAGATCTGCATTTGTCAGATCGGCCTGACGGAAATTGGCTTGTTCCCATTGTCCACTACGCAGACTCGCACCAACTAGCGACGCTTGATAAAAACTTATTTCCTGAGCCATAGCCTGATCTAAAATGGCCCGATCCAATCGACTACCACGGAAGGTGGTATTGCTCAGTTCGGCACCACTCAGATCTGCTGCGGTCAGGTTTGCATTGCGGCAAGAGCCAATAGTGAAGAGGACTCGAATGAGTGATGCCTGTTCCATCGATGTATTGTCAAATGTGGCCATTCCAATGTTCGCGTAATCAAGATGTGCTCCATTGAGTATAGCCTCTGTAAAATCGGCATCGATCAAACGCGCATGTGTGAACAAGACATTCGTTAGCTGTGCTCCATATGCACGTAGGCGATCAGCATCTAAGGAGGATAGATCAACCATTTGGAGATTCAGATGAGAGATATCTGGTGTTACCACGGTTTGTTTGGTCCGGATAGCTTCATGCAAAACGTCGAGAATAGGCGGTGTCTGCATATCTTACCTCACACCTTGCATCGTTAGCTCGATGCTGGAACCCAGCGTGGGCCAGGCTGATACTCGAATGGTTGACTGTAGTCGCCAAATACCCCAGATGGTAGAAGTTGCTGTAGGATTTGCTGCTGGCGTTGTTGCAGTGTGTCAAAGTCTGCTTCCCAGGGTGTATCAATGAGATCGAGTTGGATGCCACCCCAGGCTGTTTCAGTAGTTGGCCCATCACAGCTTAACAAGACCTCACGCCCAATAAGGTTGACCAGATGTGGACCAAACCAGGTACGTGTACAAGGCGCTTGCGGGCCATATTCTTGAAAATCGCGCACATTGGTAATACCTGCTGAACTGTATTCCTGGCTTTGTTCTCCCAGGTCCCAGATGCTATGCACAAACCCAAATACAGGTTCGAGTCGTGTAGCCAGTTCTGTGCCCAATGCAAACAGAACAGGAAGAATCGGCTCATCGATAGAAGCACGATACTCAACTTTCAGATTGTTGATCTCGTGTTGTTTGGCCGTAAAGTAGGACTCATAGCGGGGTGCTTTACGGCGATGCAATCCCGGTACATTCGTGTCATTCGTCAGATTGCTGATGCTGGTGATGACTTCCTCACGGTTGTATGCCTGACGGGCACGTTCATCAGTCCCCCAATGTGTTGGCACCGTTTTTGGATGTTTTTCAAACGCATCAAGTATATGGGTGACGCCAATAGCATTACGGAGGTTGGCGGAGGTTATCATTGTGATATACACTGCATCTGGCATAGTAAACCTCGTTATTATCAAACTTCCTGAGTCAACATTGGGATGGTATTAGGGTGTTGTTCCGCCTAGCATACGACGCGCCTGATCGGCAGTAATATCTACCCAACCACCCTGACCATTGTTTGCGCGTATGTTCCAACGGGCCCAGCTTCCTGTTTCACTGTTGCGGAAAAAGACATCAGCTGCGTCACCGAGTGGACCGCTTGGACGTACTGCCTCACCACTATTGGTCAATACAACAGCCAATCGTCGTCCTGCTTCCTGAGCCCCCTGTGCTTGAGCACGTAATTGTTCAGTATAATATTGTGTGCCTGAGGTGGATTTCACATCGATCCAGTGCGAACCAGATACACCATCAGGTCGAACACTTATGGGGCGGCCATCTATTCTTGTGTCATACCTTACCACATCTCGAGGTTGTCCGCTAGCAGTCGTGGTGTAATTGTTATTGTTAACACCAACAGACTCAAGGGCCTGATCCTCGCTCAGTCGTCCACGGGCACTATTTTCACGCAGACGTGCATTCTGTTCGTCCCATCTGGTGCGGGCTGACGGCGTTCGTCCCTCTTCAAGTGTGGTCTGTCGATAACGTTGATAACGCATATCATCGGCGGTGCGACCAGGTGGTGGATTGTCGATCAGTTGTCGCCATTGCCTGTTAGTCAGTGGACGGCCTGCATCAAGGAGATCATCGGCAGTGGCGCCCGCGCGAATGAGATCGCTGGGTGCTACACCTGCCCGCAGCAAGTCTGTGACGGATGACCCAGCACGCAACTGATCGGCGACGTCGCCAATGTGGTTCAGATTACGTCCACCGAAACGAATGATATCGGCGGCTTCATCACCATATCGCAGTAAACGAATTTCATTCAATCCGACTATACCAGCTAGGCCTGCCCAGCGCCAATGGCCTAACTCTTCACCTGTGACAAGATCCGTTCCGGTGAATACTTCAATAAGCCCTTTTATCTCTCCCACAAAGGGGGTAAGGTCAGCACCTATTGATGCAGCAGTACCACCCAGGGAGGGATCATCGGCGGCATCATCGGCGGTTTGTGCCAAAAGTGTACCATCCTGCTCTGTTGGTGTGTCAGCATCGTTTGGTACGAACTGTGTGGGGTAGACTTGAGCAGAAGTAGTTGTTTGGGCAACATTCCCACCACTACGTGTCAGAAGCCCCGCACCGGCAACGGCCCCTGCACTTGTAGCAAGGAGTGCGAGGGCACGGGTATCTGGTGAGCCCCCGAGATCGCTAGCAGTGAGGGCCACCCCTGTGGTGAGTGTTGGATCAACCAAGAGCGTTTGATCAGCCATTTGGCCCGGAGTTGCTGAATCTCCTGTTGGTGCCGTATCCGCCGTAATTGGAGCTTGATCTGGTGGTTGCACATCTTGGGCAGTGACTAATGATACACCAAACCAGAGAACCATGCTTATAATACCAATGAGCCGTAGCGCCCATCGAATCAAGGGCTTGCTGTACACCCGACGTGCCTGAGCACTTATGGCTTTATGATGAAACATATACTGTCCTTCACCAGATATGCGCTACTGTTATCGTAGTAATAATGCTCTATCACATATGTTGTGCATGAATGCCCTATCAGCATACCACGTGGAGATATATTCGAGAAGAAGAGAGATGTAAATATTTTGCAACAAAACCTATGATGTGCACGATATTTGTGTCGTTACTGTTAACAAAACAGCACATAACTATATGTTATGCGCTGTTTCTCTTCTTATTGTGAAAACGTACAAGCTAATAAAAAATACCTTTATAAACTATGCTGTGTTATATTAAAGCCCTGCCAAATTTTCATGAATGAGAGGAATGCTGCAACAAGTAATAAAACTACAGTTGGAAGTACAGCAATAGCACCAAAGACACTCAGTTTATTGTATAGTTTGCTTGCTGCATCACGTGCACGTGAACGTCGATGGGCCCGCATATCTTCGGAGAGCCGTTCCAGAATCAGTGCAATGGGCGTACCAAGGTCTGTTCCTTCCGTAACGGCGTGGATAAAACGTTGCAACTCCCGCGATGAGTTACGGTATGCCATGTTCTTAAAGGCTTTCTCACGTGGTTCACCAATACTCAATTCATCTAAAAGTCGGCGAAGTTCTTCATACAGTGGACCATCACCACGCTTGGCAATAAGTGAAAAGGCCACCTCTGATCCAAGCCCCGCAGAGACACAGGTTGCATAGAGATCAATAAAATCGGGGAGATTGTTTGTGATTGAGCGCTGACGTTCTGCCGCTTTGCTTCGCAACCAAAGGTAGGGATAAAAGAATCCTATGATTGGGAAAAGCATCACGCCAATCGGTAGAAAGTTGTACCACGCCAGACCAAATAAAAGGCCACCAAAGATACTATATATTTGCACACCATAGAATTCATGTGGTGTCATCTTTAAAGGATTACCTGCATAGTTAAGCCGACGTTCGACTTTTTCATAATCGGTTAACCAACGTAATAGTCCAACACGATTAGCCATTGGTATTGCGTAAGGCCGTACCCAACGCTCATAACTGTTTGCTGGAGCGTTTTTCTTCTTCTGGTTGCCAAACCGCGCCAGTTGTGCTTCATAGCCAGGTGTAAGAATACGTGTGACACCACTGTAAAGAATTAACACCGACATGCTAAGCATAAGACTAATAAGAACACTCATTCCGGACTCCTTCTGTGGGAGAGCTACCGTGATGGTCTCATCTTGGTAGTGTATGGTCGCTCTGATAGGTATAGCTTGGTCTTGATGGAATAAGTCGTGATATCTTTATGTTAGAAACCACGACTTATTCATGATTACTGGCCTGCTACTGCCCTCGGGATACCACGAACTATTTGACTTGCTGATGGTCGAATTCCTCCCGTTGGTCGGTGAACAGTTGGCACTGGTCCACCAGCTGAAGGTGGTTCATTGCCTGGGGGCGTATTACCAGCTGGTGATGTCTCAATCCCATCGCCACCAGTCAGAATATCAGTCAGATTGAGACCTGCATTAACCAGTCTTGAAACCTTGTCAATGTTGTCTACGCCCAATAGATCCAGCCCAGCAACCAAGACATCGGCGGCTGGTTCTGCCCAGTCGGGAAGTCCTCGGTCATTGTTGATCGCTTCCGCTTGTTCTTCGCTGATAAAGTCTGCGGTCGTGGCGTTTTGTGATGCGGGATTTGTTGATGGGTCTCGTGTGTCCGGTCCGCCTTGTGCAAAAGCAAGTGTCCCAGAGCCCCATATCATGCTAACAGGTATAGTTAGTATGCCTGCCAGCAGGAATATAGCTACTCTGCGATGTTGTAGTATGCGTGCTGCATGATACCTACACATATGCATTCCTTCCTGAGTGTGTACTGAATAGCTATATGTATCATACCAATAAGGTGTGTGTAGCTGAACCAATTTCTGTAACAGTTGCGTAAACATTGTTTGTGGTCATGCTGGTTTAGATGTCTAATTTTGCAGTACGTCGCATCATCATAACCACACATGTTTGAATGACTGCGTAAATTCCTAGTGCAACCCATCCGATAGGATTGTCGAAAATGGCTTGCCCCAGAAATGACGGGCGCAGGACAATCAAAATGATCACAGGCACACAGGTTACGACCAACACACCATAGCGTATATCGGCAGTCATCGCATTAATTTCATCTGCCAATTGACGACGGGCAGTTACTGTGTTGGCCATGCCATGCAACACGTGCGCCAGGTTGCCACCAGCCTGATGTTGTACAACAATCGCATCGAGCACAATATTGAGATCACGGCTTCCGACGCGCTCACTCAAGGCATTGAGTGCCTTGACGAGGTCGTCACCCAGCATCATTTCGTTATACGTTTGTTGGAATTCGCTTTTTGCAGGTTCTTCGATATTTTCAACCAGATGCCCTATCGCCTGGTGAATCGACATACCTGCACGCAATCCATTTGCTAACAACTGATTGATTTCAACCATCTGTGCCTCAAATGCCTGAAGAAAGGCATTATGGCGTGATTTCAAGAACGCACCTGGTGCGATAAAGTAGACAGCTCCGACAATCAAAACACAGAAAAGTAAAGGTAAATCAATTACGAGAAAGCAAACAAGAAACAGTGCCAAACTAATAACGAGACGCAAAATACGGTAAGTGGATGGGCGCCAATTGAGATATGATTTGCGCAGCTTTTCCCGATCCTTTGCAGCAGCAGGTGAGCGATCATAACGATCAGCCCAGCGTACCAAGATACTTCTGCGATACAAGGGATCGCTGAGAACTTCTGGATCGGCACCGCTATCTTCGGCATGTGCGACCAATTGTTCACGACTATGTGCAGCCAGAAAAACATGATAGATGGCCGCAAGTGCACAAAAAACGCATAGGACTATCAGCGCGACTGTATAGAATAACGTCAAGATCATGTGGCTCTCCTTAATGTTGCTGGGGTTGCGGTAAAGCGTTTCTTCCCTTTCCGTCGCATAAACACGAATACGCCAATGGCGACCACGACGCCAACACCAATTAATATAGGGATAAGTGCATTAGCAGATGCTACAAATGGGACGTTCATAACGCTACCCTCAATAGCGAAACGTTGTTCTGGCGCAGTAAAAATGAGTTGAAGTTGTCCTTCGCTTGGTCGAAAATCTTCTGGGAGATGAATGGTCACCGTACGACGGACGACTTCATTAGGTTCCAACGGTAATTCATTGGGAACCACCTGCGCCTCTGGAATGCCCTCTACCTGAATGTTGAGATGCTCACGCTTATTTGACCATGAGCCAATGTTAAGCGGGATGTGGAGAGCGCCTTTATTAGTGTAGGCAAGTGGATTGTTGAAGCCAGTTTGAATAAGAACTGTTGGCCCTTCTTCGGGAACCGATGCTGTCGCCTCGGTATAATCCACATAGCGTACTATACCCATTGGGCCTGTGCCCTGTACTTCGGCTGCGATACCAATACGATACGAACCACCAAATTGTGGCACATACTCAAATTGGAAACGTCCATCGTCGCTAGGCTTTATGGCCAATGTGTCCAAAACACCATCAGGTCGTTCCACAAAAGCCGTCTTAAAAGTAATGTCTTCAATGTCGAAATCAGCCCAGCTTTGGATGTCAATCAAACCTGTAAACGGTTTATCGAGTGGTAGTGTTGACGCAGACTCTGGTAGCGTGAGCGTCATCGTTGGCAATGATGTGACACGAATAGTGTAGTCATTGCGAATGTGGATAGGTGCGTCACGCTTGCCTGGCATTTCTACCTGTACTGTGTAGTCACCTTCTTCCATAAAAGCCGGTAACAGCCCAGTATAGTGTCCGTCATTGCTAGCGCCATCGTAGTGTCGTCCATTGTCTGTTAAGGCTACCCAATCGGTTTCGCTTGATCGTGCGACAGGTGTCATTTGTGTAACCCAGCGATTCTGGACATCTTTTGCCCCCACAGTTACAAGCAGCGGACGGCCAACTGGGCTATACCGTAAACTACTATCACTCTCTGGCCATAGTGGTGTTGGTGATGGCATCCGAATGTGGAGTCCTGATCGACTCAGGATGGCTATTTTGGCAGGAGTAGCATCCTGTTGAGCCACATTAATCTCCCAGTCGCCAATAAAGCCTACCTGTGCGCCAGGCGGCACTTTGTATAGTTCGTATTCTGGCTCATCACTCCGATACACTGTGTTTTGATAATAGGGTTTGACAACATCAAGACCGCCAGGTGCGTGCAGCCCTCGGATACGACCGCTTACACTACCACGTAACAAGACAAAGGACATTTGTGTGGGTTGCTGAGCAGCTTCAACCGATACGAGTGATGCGAGCATATTTGGTGAGACTTCAACCCGATCTACAAAACGATTGTCACCGGCTCGTGCATATACATCTAGATAGCGATCTAACAACTCATCCGCATTCTGCGCGATAAATACCTCGCCGCCGGTGGGGTCGGCAATAGCTTGTTGTAGATAGGCGGGTCCTTCTTTGTCCTTAAATGCAAGTGCGATAGAGAAAATCTTCCAATAACGGCGGATCTGGAAGCGAGCCGTGGCACCTTGCACAAGGTCTACCTGTCCATCACCGGTAGGTAGACCATCGCTCAACATCACAACAAACTGATGTGGATTTGAGCGTCCTGACTTAGCCTCAAGGAGATCATATGCAAGTGTAATAGCTGTTCCCATGTGCGTCTCTTCGCCCATCGGTTCATTTCGGAGCGCATTTACTTGTTGTTTAAGGAGTTTATTCGTTTTCAGGTCGCCGACAGGTGACAGATTACTAAGTTTTCGGGTTGCTCCTGCACCAGACATGACGACAACGCCAATACGATCATCAGGATCAGCCAGATCAATAAAGAGCTTTGCTGCTGCAAGGCGGAGAAATTGTGGGTCATTTTCCTCCATACTGCCCGAATGGTCAATGATTAAGACAATATCGCTTTGACCATCGATTTCTGCTCCCTGCGCCTGTGCCTGCTCACCTGGTACCCATGAAACGACCAGTATGATCAGGATGAGTACAAAAGACATACGTGATTTTACCGCCATGGCTCTTCCTCCAGTTTAATGCCGTAAGAGTGAAACGCTCCTAGGGTCAGATCAGGCACATATCCTGTGGCAATGTGTTCACCAACAACTTTGCCCTGGTCGTCGACGCCATTTTGTGCAAAACGGAACACATCCTGAACAATAACGCGGTCCTGGTCGTCGAGACCTGCAACTTCTGAGATAGCCTTGATTTTACGACTGCCATCAGACAGACGGCCCTGTTGTACGACAATGTCAAGCGTACACAGTTGACGACGAATGGCAGGCAAAGACAAGGCTTCGGCTTCACGTGCCCACATAACCATGGTCTCTAAGCGGCTGAAAGCTTCGAGTGGTGAGTTTGCGTGGACAGTTGTGAGTGATCCTTCGTGACCGGTGTTCATGGCTTGAAGCATATCAAGTGCTTCCGCGCCACGTACCTCACCGACGATAATGCGGTCGGGACGCATACGTAGGGCATTGCGAACGAGCTGTCGAATGGTTACCTCACCTTCTCCAAAATGGTCTGGTGGACGACTCTCTAATCCGATTACATGGTCATCGTTGTGGCCAATCCGCAACTCGGCTGTATCTTCAATCGTGATCAAGCGTTCACGTTGAAGATTGATCCGGTTGGCAACTGCCCCAAGCAGGGTTGTTTTACCACCGCCAGTTCCACCAGAGATGAGAATATTCCGTTTGGAACGAACACAAGCCCTGAGGAATTCGGCCATGGCAGGCGTGAGACTGCCAATTTCTATAAGCCGCTCAAGGGTAAATGGGGTGTGGCTAAAACGTCGTATGGTGAGCACTGGCCCCACAAGCGAAATAGGGTCGATGACTGTATTGATACGTCCACCACCTGGAAAGCGATCATCGTCTGGGAGGGTGGCATCAACAGTCGGTGTTAATTCATCAAGGCGGCGATCCAGTGGTGCAATAATCGTGTTGATCACGTTGAGCAAGTGTGCATTATCACGAAAACGAATTTCAGGAGCCGGGCGTAATTGCCCATGTTCTTCCAGCCAGACATTGTGTGGTCCATTCACCATAATCTCAGTAATGTCTGGATTCCCAAGAATATCGGTGCTCAGAGTATCACGGAGATAGGTAGATTTAAACAGATGATTTAGACCACCTGGTATGGTTTCTATTTTTGCAAGATTGCGTGGAACTGCTCCGGTGGCGGTGAATTCACCTGTCAGTTCTCCCGTATTGCTTACACCTCGATGATAGACAAAGATGTCACGTAGAATTATCTCGCCGTGTCGGACCCCTTGTACCTCGGAAATCCTTACGATTTTACGTTTCCCATTGGGCATACGTTCTTGCTGAACAATAATATCTAAGGCACTCACAAGTTGCTCACGGATAGTGGTCAGCGGGAGTTCCTGTGCACCTTCGGCCCACATCACCATGGTTTCTAAACGACTGAAGGCATCGCGTGGGGTGTTTGCGTGAACGGTGGTCATTGATCCTTCGTGACCGGTATTCATGGCTTGGAGCATATCGAGGGCTTCTGCGCCACGTACCTCACCAACGATAATGCGATTAGGTCGCATACGCAGGGCATTACGAACAAGTTGTCGAATGGTGATTTCGCCTTGTCCTTCAACATTGGGGGGCCGTGCTTCCATACGTGCTACGTGGGGGTGGGTACGATGGAAGCGTAACTCTGCAGAGTCTTCAATGGTCACAATACGTTCTTCATCGGGGATAAATGAAGCGAGCACATTCAACAGCGTTGTTTTACCACTACCAGTACCACCACTGACAAGAATATTTCGTTTGGAGAGCACACATGCTTGGAGAAACTCAAACATTTGTGGTGTTAGTGTCTCCATCTCCAGCAGATCGTTGTTCGTGAATGGTGCCTGGCGGAACCGTCTAATGGTCAACAGTGCGCCATCGACTGCTAGTGGACTGATAACAGCATTCACACGGCTTCCGTCGCGGAGGCGTGCATCAACCATTGGGACACTTTCATCGACGCGGCGTCCGAGTGGTGCGACGATACGATCAATGACATGGAGCAAGTGGTCTCGACTTTCGAACCAGACTTCTGGGGCTGCGTAGAGTAGACCATTACGCTCTACGAAGATACGCGCAATGCCCTCGTGGTCTTCCTCGTGCCGTTTCACCCAGTTCACCATAATCTCTGTAATGCTGGGATCACGCATCAAGGCTTCAATTGGACCGAGACCAATGGTCTCATCAAGAATGAAATTAATTAGTTCAGCACGGTCACGTCCTGAGATAACGCGCCCCTCTTCGAGCAGCATCCCGTTAACTAGACCATCGATGCGGGAACGGAGGGCCGCTGTTGGAAGGCTCACCAACTGATTGAGATTATCTTCTTTCAGTAAGCGATCACGATAATGGCGTGCAAGTTGCGTGATGGGGTTACTTCTATGGAGAATCTCATAATCTGAAATGAGGCGAGCTTTATCAACCGTACCAAGCTTTTCTAAAACAGCCATATATTTGCTCCCTTATCCATGGATAGTCATATATATCAGATATGTGTTTAGTGTAACTATCACGGTTGCAGAAATGAATGGGTATTTGTAAGGAATGTGTAACAGATAGCAGGATGTGTAACAAAAGTGAGAATATATGTTGGGGATGTAACGAGGGCTAGTTGTTTACATAATGATTGAAAATAATATAGGTTGTATCACATCTCGTTCTTTTGTTTGTGAACTGAAATGTGATACAACCTGTGATCTTCTGGCATAACAAGTAGCGGTACTGGGTCACTGTGTAGATGCTATTGCTGCAATAGCCGGATGGTCGCTCTTCGCCGGCGCATGATCGGCGATGTTGGCACTGTGATTACTAGTAAGCATGGCGTAGCGCAACTCCTGTAAATTGCCGAACAATTCACGTGGTGCCTGAATAACGATAGTGTCTTCATCAATTGCAATGGTTGCGATACCTACATTTTGCCAGGCTTCACCTGTCCACTGTAAGAGTGCCGCCGACTCAAACCCACTCCGATACAACAACGTATAATCGGCTCCAAGTTCGGTCCATGGAGTATTCCGATTACCGGTTGTTGTGTCACCATCTGTGTCAAGGAAAACTTGATAGGATCCTTGACTATACTGATCATAAATTTGACCGACTACAACAATCTCTGCCAGAAGCTGATCAGCGTTGATAGCTGTACGAGCGCGGATGAGATCAATATTAGGATCTGGGACATTCTCTGCTGCAAGCGTCAATGTTCCTTCCGGTAATGGCTGGGCTGTTGCGGTGGGCAATGGTGTTGGTACGCTCGTTGGTATAGGCTCGGCATTCTCAACCAGTGCGACATCACCTGGGTTTTCTGTCACATTGGTATTGGGTGGCTCATCACCTACCATTTGTCCAAGGACAATGATCCCGATAATCAGACAAAATCCAGCCACTTTAAGCAGAATGCTGACTGGCTTGGGAAGCGAGCGACGACGGCGTTCAATGGGCACATGGTCAGTTTTAATCGTAATGGGTGCATTACAGAGCGGGCAACGTTCAGCAGGCAGAATCTCGCCATGGCATCGTGGACACACAATCATTTGTGCTTGTTCATGTGCCAGTAGCTGTTCTTGTATAGGCATCAGTGCATTTCGTAATGCTCCAATTCCTGCGGGCCGTTGATTGGGTGCTTTTACCAGACATTGTGTGACCAGTGTGACCAAATCTTCTGGTAGGTCTGGGCGAGCCTGAGCAAGATCAGGTGCTTCATCGGACAGGTGTTTAATAGCTAACTCTGCAATGTTCGATCCCACAAATGGTGTTTGTCCAGTAAGTAGTTCGTAGGCAATAACCCCCCATGAGTAGATATCTCCAGCCATGGTAGGTGCCTGCCCTGAACTGTGTTCTGGAGCTAAATACGCTGCTTCCATTAATGTGAGTGGTTCGCTCGTAGCTGTTTCACCAACGCCACGGAGATTCATCAATTTGAGTTTACCTGAGCGATCAACCCAGAACGCATAAGGACGCAACCGCCCCCACGCCAAGCCACGATTATGCAGGATCTCAATAATGTCGAGAATCTGTAACAGAACATCAAGTGCCGCAGTGACACCGAAGTTGGCTTCGTTAATGAATTCTGCTAAAGAACGTTCTGCCGGCCCATCTAGCACCAGGAAGAAATACTTGTCAGTCCAGCCTTGATCAAGCAAGGTCGCAATCCGCCGATGGTTGAGTTGCTCAATCAGGGTTGCTTCGGTCTGGAGGCCGGCAATAGCTGCCATGTTATCGCATGTCGCAAGTCGAAGCGTCACTTCATGGCTGCCAGCGAAACCACGATAAAATCCTTCACCCAGGTTTGATAAGGCTGGGCCGATTCGATAACTCTGTTGGCTTGATCCACTGGTCAATAGTTCCATGGCAACCTCTCTATGCTGCCCGCGCAATCGGCGTATGTGTTGTGATTTGAGTTGCAAAATGCTGGAGTGCTCGTGTGATCGGGTGTGCCGATCCAGCCTCTGTAACCAGTGCTCCCGAGTTGATGAAGGGCTGTAGAGCACCAAAATCAGCCGGAATTTCACCAAGCAACTCATAACCTGTGAAAAGGCTACGTACGTCGTCTGTGCGGATCTCAGCGCGCCGTGTTGTGCGATTAAGAACATAGGCAACTTTTTCACGGTTGATGCCAAGTTCAGATAACAAGGTCATTGATGCTCGTGTGGCACGAATGCTCGGAACATCAGGTGTAGCTACGAGAACAACCAGGTCTGATAAATCGAGTGCTGTCAGAGTTGTATCATCTACTTTGGCAGCAGTGTCAATGACGACGTAATGATAGTTGCGCCGTAGCGATTGGAGTGTACGTCGTGCCAGTATCGATACAACCTGCTTAACCTTTTCTTGTTTCAAAAGGAGTTCCAGAAATTCAGTTTGCCCCTCGCGCACATTTACTGATTGTTCATCACGGATTTGGACAAGCATGTCATCAATCAGGGCTGATCGATCATCTTCTAATAAATCACGTTGCAAAAGGTCGCGTGTAAATTCTGTACGCTCTAGATCAAGGGGAGCTGATAGCATCCGTAGCCCATCAGTGACGAGCGGTGCGATACTCTCAAGATCACTTCGATTGATCGTGTCCAGAACAGGTATCAGATCAAGGACAGACTGGTTCGCCACATGTCCTACAAAGGCATCCAGGCTGCCGAAGTGCCAGTTGAAATCAGCCAGCATGACCCGTTGTCGTTCTTCCTGAGTTGCCAACAAAGCAGCCAGATTTGCGGCAATGGTGCTTTTTCCAACGCCACCCTTGAGGCTAAACAATGTAATAATGCGACCAATACCACCGCCAATGCCACTGACACGCTCCTGAATAAGGTTGTAGGCCTGCATCACACTGTCGATAACAGCTTGGAAGCGCAGATCGGCGTAGGGTGGCTCAACCCGAATAACATCACAGACACCCATGTCAAGGGCCAAGTGGAGATAGTCAGGATTGTTATAGCGTGTGGATTGTGCCAAGATAACGGGCGCAATCCGTGGATAGACGTGAATAGCTTCTCGACAGATATCCAGCACATTTTCTCCGGGAAGACCATCTGTAATAAGCAGGATGTCAGGTGCCTGGTTTTTCAATACCTCCATACACTCCCGCCCACTTGCGACATTCCCTATAGGGAGTGTTTCGTTACCTTGTTCGAGAAAAGCCCAGAGTCGTTCGGTTAACATCGGGTCGTGACTTGCTATCAGAACCCGTACTTTCTTTTGTAATTGCCAATCTAAGCTGGTTAACATGTGTTTACCTTCCTAACCCTGTGCTGCCGGTTTGTGGTGCGGGGACAACTTGTTCCATATGTGACGGGTGATCGTTCCCAATAAATTGTACGGATTCCATATGTGGTGTGCTATCATCATCGAGTCGCCGAATGACGAGACGTAATTCATCAGCAAAATTCTCAGCATGGGTGACTAAAAGGACTTCTTCCTTAGTGAGTTCCAGTGTCACAAAATGGGTCGATGCAAGACGTACGGCGCCATTAGAACCTGCCGGGAGATAGGTGGTTCCACCAGTTCCTCCCTGCGCCGGCAGGAGGTTGTTGACGGCAAGAATTTTGACATTCTGGAGCAGAATCTCAGTTGTTGGTTCATTCTTTTTGTCTTGGTACGACACCACAATATCAACAAAATTGCCTTGTCGGACACTGTTGCCTACGCTGGTGATCTGATTGACACCAATGGTCAGCGCCTGGTTGCCATCTGATAGTCCCGAGTTTTTATTCACCATATTTTGCTGAATATATTCACCAGGAGAAATATCGATCATTGCCGTTGTCGTGCCATCAGCAATATCCTGTATATCAAATATATAGGTTGAAGCCAGGTACTTGACAGGCAACTCTGTGACCGTCAACATATCAGGCGTAATCAGTGATCGCGCGGGAATAACCTCAGCTGCTACCACAACCTGTTGTTTTGTTCCAATTTCAGCCTCAAGTTGATTGAGATACATGGAAGCTGCCATGCCAGCGAGTATGGCCAAGACACCAGCAACCAGGCTTAGGATCCATCCCTTGCGGCGTGTTTTACCAGGATCGACGACCTGCTTGGGTTGCGAGGTGGTCTTTTTGGGGGGGGAAGCCCCTTGTTGGGGAAGTGAGACACTCATCTATAGTCCTCCTCTTTGCCGCAGGCCACGCACAGGTGCTGGCGCTGTTCGGTCAATGCGACGGATAATTTCGACAATACGATTGATCTCTGACTCATTGGGAAGTACGGTCAATTCAATACATCCACGAGGGAAGATGGGGGCAAATGCTAACCCACCAGGTTCGACCTCAAAGGGCTCTTTTTCCACGAGAACACGTGCTTTGTTCAAACGTTCAAGCAATCGTGAGTTGTTTGTTCGTACAATATGTGGCTCTTGATCGCCAAAGAGTCCTTCGGTGCTAAATAACGCTTGTAGTGCATGTCGACGACGATTCAAGCAGGTAAATAAACCTCCAGCCGATTGATCAAGCTCCCATATCTGCTCAGTTCCCAGCAAACCTCCCTTAGGAAGTGGCTCTGTACTACGGGTATTGGGTGCAGGGCCACTACGTGTCGTTACATAATAGCTCTTGAGCATTGATTGGGTGCGATCTATCAGCGTGAGCAATTGCTGTAAGGTCATACCTTTGGCTGCTCCACGTGCAGCAATTTGTACCAAGAATTCAAAACCGGCTCCGATTGCTCCGAGTTCATATACTGCAACTCGTGGTGGATTTTCACGTGTGCTTTGTGGCCCTGCGAGCAAAATACTCCGTGCTGCAAGTGCAAAGTGAACCGCATCATCAAAACGCAGTGGTTGATGGATAGCTAAAATACTCAATCCATCATTTAACACTCGTTCGTATGATTGGGCCAGGTCACCAAGAGTGTGTAGTGCAGGCACAACACGCCGGGGCGGTTGTGTCCAGCAGCTGTGGTGCAGGGTTTGTTCTGCGTTCAATACGACTTGTTGATTGTCAATCTTCGCCATACGTGGTATGACCACAATGCCAAGTTGTTGTGCGACAGTTGGTGCAATCTCACAGTAGGCGTCGATGGCAATAACAACCTGTCGACGTAGCGGTGCACTCTTCGGCACATGTGATTGAACAGGACTTGGCTGGACGGTACTGATTGGTACTGCTGGTTCTGCCACTACGCTCATAATAAACCTCTCTGTATCTTACACACCATATTGCCAGAGAATAGTCAGGGTGCCCATAACAACACTGCCAAGCGCAAGAAATGGTGCGAATGCTACTTTACTTCGTATTTTGAGTTTGCCCAGAATAAGACCGATAGCAGCATAGATACAAGCAATGATATAGGTCGCAAGAATCGCCCAGAATGCTGTCGGTAGCCCGAGAATGAGGCCAAGAAAGAATGCTAATTTTACATCACCGCCACCAATCGTGCGCTTCCCGAGTAACAGTGATGGGAGTAACATAATGCTACACATCACAAGGGCACCAAGGAGCAACGATATACGCTCTGGGCGGATCATAGCAATGGTAAAGGCGACTGCTAGAGACGGAAACATCACATTATTAGGAATACGTCGTTCACGAATGTCGGTAAATGAAACATATATCAAAATAGGAACTGCAAGTATGAGCGAAATAAGTTCGATATGCTCCATGGTCGATTACCTTCCTACACGCCGAACAGCTGAGAACTGGGTTGTTGCATTGTTGTTACGTCCAGGCAATCGCGCTGCGATCAATCCACCTAGGGCACCCATAATGGCAAATGTGCCAAATAGGAAGAGGATGCCAAAGAGATTAAGATCCGCAGGTGTGCGAACAGCAGTAGCTGCAAGGGAAACAACGGCACAGACAAGAGCAGCAGCCATACTATTGACAAATATACCCTCCTGTGCACGCCAGCCCGCGATAAAGGCACCGACAACAATACATAGCTCAACCAACGCGACAGCAGTCCAGCTAAGAGTCAAACCTAGTGGCACCATAATGGCTAGAGTGAAAAGAACTTGTAAACTGACTGCGAGTAGTACCCCGGTGAGTACGGCTTTCCATCGAATAACATCGAGCCAATCTTGCTGATACATGATCCTGCCTCCTATGGCGTTCTTACCTTCTTGTTACAAATGTAAGTGGTATTTCAATCATCTGGTAACAAGTTTATACAATGGCTCGTTACTTGCCTAGGCGTATTTGTAACGTTCGTGTAAACCATTGTCTGAATGTTACAAGTAAGCTCTGTATGGGGAAGTGTACATATCATGTGCCTCTCATCGTGATAGTTGTATCGGTCACATGGGGACGTAGCAGGCTACCGATCCATTGTATCCTCTGCTGCACCATTGAGTTGCAGCAGAGGATACAAATTGACTAGTCATGTACAGGTGAGGCACAGTTTCTGAGGTGTGATAGTAACAAATGCTGTTCACAACCAAGGGATGATATCAAGCAGGGGGTTCTGTTGTTTTATCAGATATCAGCTGGAGCTTCAACGCGTGCCGTGTAGTAGATACCAAAATATGGGGTATTGTCCATGGCAGGTGCAGCGGTCAGTTGTACAGTTACATCCAAAGGCTCCTGATTACGTAACACACTGACACGAACAACATCACCGGCCATATAGTCTTCGATAGAATTGTGAAGATCGGATGCGCCTTCTATATGATTACCATCAACCGCGACAATGAGGTCGCCACGCTGGACACCAGCCCGATCAGCAGGACTGTCGCGTTCTAGCCGAACAACCAAAACACCCAGCGATGGGAGTGTATTTTGACTGATGGCGGTACCAAAATTGGCCTGTGCGGCGCGTTGAGCCATATCTTGTCCGGCATACCAACCACCAAGACCGCTGATCAAGCTACACCATGCACATAGAATAGTAGCGCCGAGACCGAACCCAATCAGCCATCCTCGTCGTGCACGTTCCATGGAGTACTCCAAATACTAATTGTACACACTATAGTGATCGTATGATTGTGGTGCGTACGAATTGATGTGACAAATGTTGTCATATAATCATACCATATCATCAGGAGAAACGAGCGTTGCGATGGTGTGTGTGACGATGCTATAATACGACCCATTATTCAATAACGATATCGAATAAGGAGCATTCATATGCGGCGTATGATAGATTTGCGTCGGCTGCGCACCAGTTATAGCCGATCCAGTTCTCAATATGAGACGGAGTATCTTTCTGAGCGCTACCAGGGTCGATTAACAAATCTTACTATCGTCGTTAAAAATTATGGATTCTGGCGCCCTTCTGTCGATATTTGTGAGACAGAGTTAGCTTTTCTCATTAAAATAGAGTTGTCAGGTATGCGTGATGCGACTATTGATGTTATGTTAGGGCGAGATTATCTTCGAGTGAGTGGTCAGCGTCCTGAACAGCGAGATGATCGATTGCAATACTATCATCAAATGGGTATTAATTACGGGCCTTTTGATATTGAAATCGCCGTGCGATTACCCATAGATCATGATACCGTGGTGGCCTACTATGATGATGGGTTTCTCTTTATAGAGTTGCCAAAAGCACGAGATGGACAACCCACAAAAGTAACCATACCAATTAACCAATCGTAGATAGGATGATAGTTGTGTATCAAAGTCTTTATAAACAGGTTTGATTTTGGAGGACAATGTGAGTGAGAGTGATCCCGATATTGGTGAACTGATTGATGATATTATCGAAACACGTGATCGTCCCAATGTGCCAGACGAACTAGCAATATTACCGCTATTCAATGTTGTTGTGTACCCACAAACAGTAACTCCCCTTGCTATCGGCCAGGAACAGTCAATTCGCTTGATTGACGATGCGATGATCGGGGAGCGGATGATTGGTCTGATGACACTGAAGCATGAGGATCAGCGTCCTGAACAGGTAACAGTCGACGATTTTCACCATTTGGGGACTGCTGCACTAGTTCATCGTCTTTTACGGTTGCCTGATAATACCCTTCGTGTAGCTATCCAAGGGATTGAACGTATCGAGATAGAAGAGGTTCTCCAAACAGAACCATATTTTCGTGCACGTGTCCGTGTGATTGCTGATGAGACAGAAGATGATCTCGAGATGCAAGCGCTGATCAGTAATTTGATTGGTCTGGCAACGCAAATGTTGCAGCTACTGCCCAATGCGAATAACGAACTCCAGATTCAAATTACGAATGAAGATGATCCTTGCCGATTGTCATATCTTCTTGCTGCAACATTAATGTTTCGAAGCAGTATTGCCGATAAGCAAGAGATTCTGACCATTACAAGTGTTCGCGCACGCCTCAAGCGGCTCAATGAAATCCTCACCCATGAACTAGAAGTTCTCAAATTAGGTCAGGAGATCCAGTCACAAGTCGAGAGCGGAATCAATAAGCATCAACGTGAATATTTTTTACGAGAACAGCTACAAGCTATTCAGCGGGAACTGGGTGAAGGTGACCAGAATGCAGTGGAGATCGAACGGCTCCGTACAGCCATTGCCGAATGTGGTATGAGTGAGGAAGCGTTTGCACAGGCCACACGTGAGGTTGATCGTTTGGGACAAATGCCACCAGCAGCCGCAGAATACGGCGTCATACGCACCTACCTTGAAACTATGATTGCACTCCCTTGGCAGATTCGTAGCGAAGACATTCTTGATATTGGTTGGGCACGACAGGTGCTCGATGAAGATCATTACAGCTTGGAAGAGATTAAAGAACGGATTCTGGAGTATTTAGCGGTACGTCAGTTACGCAAAGAACGTCTTGGTGAAGATAAGCGCAATGCCAGAGGGGCTATTCTGTGTTTTGTTGGGCCACCAGGTGTCGGCAAGACCAGCCTGGGTCGTTCCATTGCCCGTGCTATGGGTCGTCAGTTCATCCGTTTATCGTTGGGTGGAGTGCGTGATGAGGCCGAAATTCGCGGCCATCGGCGGACCTATATTGGAGCAATGCCAGGTACTGTTCTGCAAACAATTCGGCGTGTTGGTGTCCATAATCCGGTGTTTATGCTTGATGAAGTGGATAAACTTGGCTCTGATTTTCGGGGTGATCCCTCATCGGCACTTCTTGAAGTGCTTGATCCAGAACAAAATAATAGTTTTCGGGACCATTATCTGGATGTGGCGTGGGATTTGTCACCAGTTATGTTTATTGCAACCGCCAATACGCTTCAGACGATTCCTCCGCCATTGCTTGATCGGATGGAAGTGATACAGCTTTCAGGATACACCCTCCGTGAAAAGTTAGAAATTGCTCGTCGTTATTTGTTGCCGGACCAAATGCAGGAACATGCCCTTACTGATACTGATCTCCAGGTGTCCGATGCTGCGATTCAAATAGCTATTGAGGAATACACACGTGAAGCAGGTGTGCGCAACCTCGAGCGTGAAATGGCTCACCTTTGCCGCAAGGTTGCAGTGATGGTTACACAGCGTGCTGAAGACGAGCCTGATTTCGATGAGGCTATTCCTGATCAGAGAAAATCGTTTCCCATTATTATTGATACTGATCGTGCACGCGAGTATCTAGGAAAGCGACGATATTTTGCCGAGGTATCTGAACGGATTGATCGACCAGGTATTGCTACTGGACTGGTATGGACGCCATTTGGCGGAGATATCATTTTTCTTGAAGCAACAGCTATGCCTGGTGACAAGGGGTTTGTATTAACGGGCCAACTTGGTGATGTGATGAAAGAGTCTGCACGTGCTGCGCTGTCCTGGGTGCGGGCAGAAACAAAAGAACTCGGGATAGACTCTGCTTTCTTCGATACGCATGATATTCATCTGCATGTACCAGCTGGTGCTATTCCGAAGGATGGCCCATCGGCTGGTATCGCTATGGTCACGGCATTAACTTCATTGCTGACTGGTCGCACGGTTAAAGACAGTGTTGCAATGACTGGCGAGATTACACTACGTGGAAAAGTCTTACCCATTGGTGGGGTCAAGGAAAAGGCATTAGCAGCTCATCGTGCAGGCATTCATACTATTATTTTGCCTAAGAGGAATGAGTCTGATATTGAAGATATTGCTGAGGAAGTGCGGCAAGTTATGACATTTGTTGCCGTCGATTGCATAGAAGAGGTGTTGGCTGTCGTTTTGTATGAACACACGGCAAAACGAGCTGATGTAAAAGCAAAAAGGGGTGCGAAGCGCCGAACGAAAAAAACTAATGGCACGATAATTGAAGATACATCACATGTTGAGACCATAGAGTAGATTATGGTAGAATTTGTTTGGCTATCAAGTGTCGATGTTGAGGGGGAACTTTCCAAGTCACATATAAAGGGATAGCATTGTTTTTATGCAGTACCGTTGTTTGCTCGTTTGCGTGGTATTGGTGAGTGTTTTAGTTGCTTGTGATACGACTACTTCAAGTGAGGCAGAGCCTAGTGCGCCAGTAACGCCTTTGTCAGAAGTGTTAGATGATGTGGTTCAGGGTGTTACGATAGATGGGTATCATTTTCTTGGTGAAGAGGATGCACCCGTCGTTATACAATTTTATTCTGACTTTTTCTGAACGGCTTGTGCCTTCCACGTGATGGAAACAGAGCCATACCTTATTGAAAGGTATATCGTTACTGGCGACGTAAAACTTGTGTATCGCCATTTGCTACAACTAGGTGAATTGACTGAACGTGCTGCTGTAGCATCAGAGTGTGCCGCTGAACAGGATCGATTCTGGGAGTTTCGTACTGCGTTGTATTACTCACAACAAGAGTTGTATGGCTCAGGATCACTGGATATCATTCTGGCTGATATTGCTGTTGATAATCAAATGGATCGTGGACCATTTGTAAACTGCCTCGAAAGTGACAGGTACGTAGAAGCAGTTCGTAGTGATTTTGAGGCGTCTCGCCGTGAGAGGGTTCAATCGCGGCCTGTGTTTGATATTAATGGGCAGCGCGTGGTTGGCGCCCAGGCTATCGATGTATTTGTTCAGACTATTGAAGAAGAGTTAGCAAAATAGGAACATTTACCTACTAACAATTCTGTGATAGAACTGGTAATGCTATTGTGAGTATGGTATAGTCTGGGCACATTACTTATATAGTATATTTTGTGTAAAATACTGAGTAATTGATATAGAATACACGCAGAAGAGCAGGTATGTCTCATGCAGCGATATAACTTTTTAACTCCAATCAGCATCTTAATAGCTGGTCTCGTTATAATTGGTATGTTATTTATTGGTCCAAGTGTGTCGCCAAATGCTGCTGTGCGGCCAGCAGATAATGTGATGCAAGCCTATCCACCGGAGGATGAGGATAGGGTTGATAATCAGCAAGATGATCCTTATCCGGGCAATCAGACGAGTACGCCAGCTACAGAAACGGAAACATCTGAACCAGCACAGACAAGTACACCTGATGGGGAGGAGCCTACTGTTGAGACACCTTCCCCTACACAAGAACCAACAACTGTGCGAGCAACCTCTACATCTGCTCCCAATGAGCCAACAGCAATACCAGAAGCAACAGTCACACCCACACCAAGTAGTGAACTGACCTGTGTTCCTGGTCAGCCGGTAGATGTTGTTGGTGAAGGTCCTCCTCGCTCAGGGTTCCTGCTCTATTTTGATGAGCGTGTGGTAAGTGGTGGGAGCATTGAATCAGACGGTACGTTCGCTATCTCAATTATTGTCGGTGATGAACGAGCTGGTACCTACCCAGTGATCGTTCGTGAGCGTGGTACATTTCGTGATCTCCTCGAACTAACCTGCATTGTCCCTGTTAATGCCTCTTCAACAATTGGCGATGACCCGTTAGATGACACGACACCTGAAGATCCGGCCAATGGCGACACAACACCGACACCGTCGCCAAGCCCTACTCCAGACGATATGGACTCTATGCCTGAAGACCCGTTTGAGGATCCATTTGAGGATGATGGGACCATTCCCGAAGATCCATTTGAGGATGATGGCACTACATAAGGTCTTGATACAATATGACTATTGCGAAAACCATCTATATGCTTAGTGTATAGATGGTTTTATGGTTGTTGCTATTGCTGCCAACGTAGATGCAACTTTATCGATCCATAATACGTATCATGAAGCGATACACAAATGAATTGGAAGGGGCAACTTATGTCAATGGATAATCACCCATCACAGCAACAATCACAATACGATCACCCATCACAACAACAATCACAATACAATCATCCAGCACAGTATCAGTATCAGAGTATATCACAAGACTCACGTAATCTAGGGGTTTTGACACATTTGTCGACATTTATTGGTTATTTTGTTCCTCCTGGTAATATTATCGCTCCATTAGCTATTTGGTTGATAAAAAGGCATGAAAATACTTTTGTTGCTGAACAAGCCAAAGAAGCCTTGAATTTTCAGATTTCGATGACTATCTACCTACTTGTGGCGTTTATATTAGTTTTTGCTTTTGTCGGCTTTCTTATAGCGCCTGTATTGATTATTCTTGATATTGTTTTAACTATTATGGCTGCTGTTGAAGCAAGCAAAGGTGGCACCTACCGGTACCCATTTACCATACGTTTTGTTTCTTAACATGAAGTCATTGTATCCGCTTATCAGCATACGACTACCGTGGTATCATTTCAGACCACGGTAGTTTTGTTCTTATTCATCCTTATTATCATCCAACCTATTTCCCTTCAGGAAACATCATAGCCATTTGAACCAAAGATGTGTATATACGCTTTGTGGCCATAGCGCAAAGCGTCTTCCTCAGTGACTCTCTTATCACAACTCCTGTCAATTTGTCCTCCACGACTCATCAAATCTATTTCCCTCAACTCAACAAGTGTTTCCCTTGTCGCGTTATCTTTTGGTTGCGTGATATGTACGATGATCAGCCCCTGAGAGTTGCTGCTGTTTATCTTGTAGCCATTGCCATACAATTATATTTGACTAATCAAATTTTTTGTATTAGCATGTGCTAATTAAATGCGTTTGGCTATATAAGCTTTTTGTAAAGCAAGAGAACAAACACCATTTTCTACGGAGTCACTTATGCAACATCTACTCCGGCAGATTGCCTATCGTGGTAACCAGCGAACGGTCGCTATATGCGAAGATGGATTATTGGCGCTACGCTGGCAACGTTCAATAGTGTTTCTGCATCCACATGAACTTATTCATGCTCATCGCACTCTATGTCATTGGACCGAACAACCAAGACGACCCTTCTATGGAAGTCGCTATGTTAACTGTTTTTGCGACTCAGCGGGGACAGTGCAATTATGGATGTATGGTGTAGGTTTCTACCTCACAGGTGGTGATTTTGCTGCACTGCTTGATTTGTTGCAGACAACGGTGGAGAAGTTGTCCGAGGAGAACGATAATACTGGTTTTATACGTTCTGATCAGGCTGACACATGATGACCTATCGCTATTCTGGGATTCTGTTCTTTACGTGAAACACCTATGAAAGGATATGTTATGCGTATCGGTATTTTCTACGGAAGCACATTGGATAATACGAAGGAAGCAGCTGAACAAATAAAGTCTGATATGGAAGCAGGTGTCTCATTAACAATAGACATCTACGATGTTGCCACCTGTGACATACAAGATATGCATCTCTATGATGTGCTCCTTATGGGCTGTTCTACCTGGAATATTGGTGAGCTACAGGATGATTGGTATGATGTTTTCGCGAAACTCGACACTATCGATTTTACGGGCAAACAAGTAGCACTCTTTGGCTGTGGTGATGAAGGCGGCTACCCAGATACCTATCAGGACGCCATTGGTATTATTGGGAAACGCGTGCGAGAACTCGGTGCAACCATCGTTGGGTACTGGTCAACTGAAGGCTACGACTTTATCGACTCTGCTGCACTTGAAGATGGCAAATTTATGGGACTAGCCATTGACAATGATAATGCTGCTGGTCTGACAGATTCTCGTATTCGGACTTGGGTGCAACAACTCATTGGAGAACTGCATCTGGAGTCGGTCCATGCCTAATACATGTGTCTTGAGCTCTATTAGTGAACATCACTACATTAGGTATCATAGCGAGAGCCTAGTAGTGCTGGTATGGGGTCGTATACACATCCAGCTGCCAATAGAAGATCTTACGATACTTATGCATCTCATAGAACGGTGGACGCCGGACGCACCCAATTGGTTTACTCCCGATGGGAGCTATGGGATGTACCTCGACTCGCGTGGTGCTATTCAGCTTTGGATGGTTGATGCTGGGCTGCGGTTACAGCCTGACGCTTTCCTGCTACTGTCGAAGCTGTTATGTAGTGCTGTATGTCATCTTTCACAGTGTAGTGAGATGGAAGACATAGGTTCTCCCCGTTATCAGACGCATCAGGTATTTGAACAGACGTTGAAAGCACCGGAGGTATGGAATTGACCTGTACACATGATAGGTAAGGTGATGTTCTGTGACAGAGAAAAATGTCAGCACGACGAGTGTGATCAAGGCGTACAATACCATTGCACCATTCTACGGTTTGTTTACATCACCATATGATGACCAGATAGAGGCTAATTTTATATTGACGTATGCGCTGCGGGCAGGTGTTGCGCTTGATGTTGGCGCTGGACAGGGAGACATTGCACTTGCCCTTGCAGCACGTGGAGTTGCAGTCTATTGTGTTGAGCCAGCACTGGCGATGCGGCAGGCCATATTGACTCGGCTCACCAGCCAGCCGAGTCTTATGCCATATCTGACGGTGTTATTAGACAGTGCAACTGATATGGTATGTCAACGCCGTTTCCCACTTATCTATATGTTTTACATGTTTCAGCACATACTTGCCTCGGGCGAACGACAGACCATTCTCAACAACCTGGCACAACATCTTGCCCCTGGGGGAACACTATTACTCAACTTATGGGTATATGAACATCTCCAGAGTCAAGAACTGACGTTAGCTCGTCATAAAACCGTAGGCGACATCACATACCGTCAATATATTGGCTACAACGTGCATAACTCAACGCGTTTTGATGTGCTAACTGCATATGAAGTGTGGTTTATGGGGCACTGTATTGAGTGTGTAGCGGTTTCACTCCCTAATGTGGTTCTTCGGTGTACTGAATTGTATGACCAGTTGTCGAAAGCAGGATTACGCGTGCGTCGAGAGTATGCAGGATACGATTGGGCACCGTTTTGTAATCAACCCGGTCTCTGGATTATTGAAGCGACACATAATCAAGGAGATGAATATGGATGACACACTCCGTTTTGCATCGATGTATACGGCCTACTGGCATCTTGCAGCCCGTTGTGATATGCTGCATACTATTACTGATCCAATGCAATTTCGGGCAGAATATGCATCTATTGAGTCTCAAATCCATGAGCATATATGTGACTATACCCTTCTCCCAGATCTTGCAATAGCCTTTGCTCAGCTATCGGCACGTGTGCAAAACATCGTTCTGTCAAACAGCTTTGATCGGGGGCACCTGTTCGACCGATAGAGAACGTTGAAGGGTATGTGGTCCACCAAGGAGGTATGAATGAGTTTTGTCCTGAGCACAGTAGTAGCGTTGGTATGGTTGTTTCTGGCACGCTGGCATTTAGCGATTGCCAATGACCTTGGTTCACCTGATAAAGATACGCCCTTTGTGATTGATGAGCCAACCATTGCACAGGCAATCTTTGGTCGTGTTGATGAAGGTAAACCTGTCGAATACTACACCTTTTCTACACAACAGGGGACCGGTGTACGCGCCATGCTGCTCATCCCTGCACAGAGTTATGCCAATGGTCTCCGAGCTACCATAACGCTGCATGGACCAGAACTCCCGATAGAGGGTATAACACCACCGCTTCTGGACAGTCCACTCACGATTGCCGGACGCGAGTACGTTTTAGTTCAGAGCCATGTGCCACCACTCCCAGCAACGGGCGAATATCGTTTGGAGGTGCATCAGCAGGAGGGGAGTGGGGCCTACTGTCTTTGCCTGGGAGATCGAGAAGGAGGGCATGCCGATGCAGCAATGCGAGCTCGCATCGAACGTGTGCTGAGTGGCGAAGATATGATGGCATCATAATCGCTTTCAATCTGGGTTGTTTTTTGGTTTTGTTCTTGTGAACTCATTTTCAGTAGCGAGGTGTTCTTTTCGCTTTTGCGGCTGGACAAGAACTGTCAGAGCATACTGCCGCTGTCCCAGCGATTTTATATGTTATTCGCGGTGAGACCAGGGTTACTCTGGGTAATGACACATCTGAAGTGTCGACGCATGGGCGCATATGCCAGCGAATCTCCCTCACAGTATCTACGCACATACAGACACAATGATGCTATTATTACTACTAAAAAGTGCATAGAGAGAGGCACTTTATGACCGTTAAGCAATCTCACTCGGGAGTACGATTACGGCCAATTGCGCTACCAGTGGAACATGGTGGATGGGGATTGCTTGTTGCGCCTATACTGCTTGGGTTATGGGTTGCACCATCTGTAGCTGGTATGTGGTTAAGTTTTGCAGCTCTGGGGGCTTTTCTTACACGTCAGCCGCTCAAGCTTGTTCTTGCCGACCGACAACGTGGAAAACGTTACCCACGTACGATCTGGGCTGAACGTTTTGCTCTTTTGTATGGCGTTGTGACAGTGGTATCCTTTGGCCTGGCCTGGCTCACTACAAACCCTCCTTTCTGGTTGCCACTTCTGCTTGCTGCGCCTCTCGCTGCTATTCAGTTTCATTACGACATACGGCAGCAAAGCCGTTCTTTGATCGCTGAATTGTGTGGCACCATCGCAATTGCATCTACTGTAGCTGCTCTTGCGATGATAGGCGGGTGGGATTGGATACCCGCCTTTGTGTTATGGTTTTTACTTGGGCTTAAGTCCGCTGGGGCTATTCTCTACGTGACCATACGCCTGCGACTTGCACGTGGCGTCACGGTATCGAGAACACCTGCCTTCATTTTTCACTGTGTTGCACTTGTGCTGGTGTTGGTGTTGATATGGGCTAACCTTGTTCCCTTGCTTGTTTCTATTGCCTTTATCGTACTACTTATTCGCGCGATGATCGGTCTATTGCCCCGTAGCTTAGGAACACGGACCGCCATAGTGGGTATGCAGGAGCTAGGTTTTAGTTTGTTTACGGTAGCGATGATTGCCATAGGATATATGGCCAGTTAGTAGCAGCACTTATTACCAGTAACTTTATTTAATAGATAAACTCCTCAATGTGATACAAACTGACCTTAGGTCCATATCCACAACCATGTCGTAGTCCTTCTTTGAGTTGTGCTACCTGTTCACGAATCTCTTGCTCATCGAGGGAGCGTGAGTTCATATCTTGCATCTGTTGGATATACTCCTCGTTCCCGGATAGAACCAGCGGAGACACGTATACCAGATCGCCCCTTCCCAGGTCCATTGCCGAGATCTGTTGGATTGAATGGGCCATATGTTGCGCTGCAAACCGATCTCCACCAGCCCCTGCCAGCAGGATAACACCCACATCAATACCTGCCTGCTTAATTGTTTGCACCACTTCGGTACATGCCTCAGGCGAGCCGGGTTTGTTGAGGAGCGCGAAGAGCTCGTCATCGCCAGTCTCAAGCCCTACATAGATGCGTTTTACACCATACTCACGCAATTCACGATATTCATCAACGGTTTTGCGTTCTGCTCCAAAGATATCCAGGAATGAATAAACACCTTTAAGTTTGTAGTTTTCATCTGCTTTGGATGAGCCAATGGGAAATTCTTCTTGAACAATACGCAGTAACTCGATCAGTCGTTGTTGAGGAATGATAAGCGCATTCCCATCGCCGAGAAAGATCGACTTTCGTAATCCGATAGCTGGCCCCAAAAAGTCTTTAATCTGTTGGATATGCAGTCGAAAGGTCGTAGGGCATTTGATACGAAACTTGCGGTCGCGATACAACGTGCAGAACGTGCATTTATTCCAGGAACATCCCTCAGCCGCTTGCAACACGATGGCTTGATATTGATCTGGTGGCAAAATACTGATTGGCTTGTAGATACTCCGAAAAAGCTCATGCTCCTTGCACAGGCGCGGATAGTCCCAGGTAAGAATGGTTTCCAACCAAGGCAACAGATCACGCTGATGTTGGGCATGTTGCTCAACGTAGGACGTAATATGAGCGACACGTGTATGCACATCATTGATGAGCGACTCGCTCGCATCATTGGACAACATATGACGTGTTTTGGTGGATGGGCCAGTCATTTCACGACGCAAGATGTTACTCCCGAGACCTCGTCGGTAGTTCACACCATTGAGATAGCCGGTGAGAAAGCGGCCTGTCGGGTCAAATGAGTAGTGCTGCCGGAGGTTTTCCGAAATGGTTAAGTGGAATGGTTGCTGCTTAAAATAAACATCACCGACTCCAGGAATGGGGAGGGAGTGTAACCCGTGCATAGGATCTCCATAACTAGACAAGCGGTACTTTAGAAGCATGTATTTAGTTGAACTAATACAATATCAATAAAAGTAGTTAGTATATACTCATATGATATAGTAGCAACAATATATCTTTCTGTCAACCAGTTACATATGGGTCATGTTTTAGGTTAGTAAGTTGCGACATTGTCTATGATACATTCCTCGAAGCATAGTACAATAGAAAAACAGCCAAGACGTTTTCGTATTTCTCAAGAAGTATTTACTATGATAACGACATCACCAGGAACTATTCTTATTGTTGATGATGAGGCCAGTATTCGCCATGTTGCTCGTGCGTATCTTGAGCATGAAGGCTTTCGAGTCGTGTGTGTTGATAATGGACAGGAAGCGGTGACAATAGCAAAAGAACTTCAGCCCGATCTCATTATCCTCGATCTGATGTTGCCTGGTATGGATGGGATGGAAGTTGCTGCTCGTCTACGCCAGGAGTCGCAGGTCTACATTCTGATGTTAACGGCACGCAGCGAAGAGGCCGACCGTGTTGCCGGGTTGCGTATCGGTGCCGACGATTATCTGACGAAGCCATTTAGCCCACGTGAGCTAGTGGCGCGGGTACAGGCTATCCTGCGGCGACAACGTGAGACTCGCACAACGGCAGATCCAACACTACGCTTTCAGCATATCGAGATTAATCCTGAAAGTCGCGAAGTGTACATCAACAGTCAATTACTCGAATTAACCACAACCGAGTTTGATGTGCTTCTGGCCCTTGCACAGCATGTCAATCGGGTGTTGAGCCGCGAACAGATCATCGATCTGGTGTGGAGTGACAACTTTTATGGTACAGATCGGGTAGTTGACGTGTATGTCGGGCAGGTACGACGGAAGCTGGAGTCTGCGACAGGTGAGACGTTGATTCGTACAATGCGTGGCGTCGGTTACAAGTTTGTAGAAACACGATTATGACTATCTGGCGACAACTCCGCTGGCGTATCATCGCAGCCTATATGTTAGTCGTTATCGTTGGCGTGGTGACATTGGCGTGGATGGCAAATATCGTCTCCGAGCACACGGTCGCCACTGCTGTCAATGAGCTTTCTGCTTCGGTTGAAGGCATGGGCATGCAGGCCACCGATGAGCAACTTAGTACTATCCTGCTGACAAGCGTTCGGGCTACAGTCACTCAGTCGCTGGTGGTTGCGGGCCTGGCAGCGACATTGGTTGGTGGCATAGCAAGTGTCTTACTAGTACGAGAAATTCTTTTACCACTGCGCCAGATTACACAGAGCAGTCAGCGTATTGCAGCAGGCCACTACGATGAGCGGGTCGCGGTACCGACGAGTGATGAGTTAGCGACGCTCGCAACCAACTTTAATCAGATGGCGATAGCACTCGAACAGGTCGAGCAGCAACGCATTGCGTTGATTGGCAATGTCGCCCACGAGTTACGGACCCCGCTTACAGGAGTTGAGGGCTATCTTGAGGGACTGGTTGATGGTATTTTCTCGAATGATCCCGAGACACTGAACGCTATGCAACACGAAGTACGCCGTCTCCGTCGTCTCGTGGATGACCTCCAGACGCTCTCGCGGGTAGAGTCTGGTCAGATCGAACTCCAGTTGACATATTTCAATCTCATCCCCTTGCTCCAGCGTGTCGTTGAGCAGCTTCGTCCGCAGATCACTGCACAGAATCTTACCCTCGACCTGACTGACCGACCAGACTCTCTACAGGTCTATGCTGACGTTGATCGCACGGCACAGGTTCTGATCAATCTCATTGGCAATGCTATCCAGTATACGCCCGAGGGTGGCTCGATCACTGTGCGTGTCCAGGGGGGTGATCGAAAAGTACAGATTAGTGTGCAGGATACTGGTATTGGTATTCCGGCTGAGTCATTACCCTATCTGTTCGAGCGTTTCTACCGCGTGGATCGTTCACGGTCGCGCAGCAGTGGTGGGAGTGGTATTGGCCTAACGATCACCCGGCATCTGGTGTGGGCGATGGGTGGTGACCTGGATGTCGCAAGTGATGGTCCCGATCAAGGGAGTACCTTTCGTTTTACCCTTCCCCTCTCTGGTTAAGTTGATCAATGCAGGTAGGTCTACCGTCATTCGATAGTGAACGGGCGTGAACATAGTCACGCCCATTGCTATGATCCAGATTGGTAAGACTTGTTCCGATTAAAGCCCCGCTTGCGGAATAGGTGGCCGTCCAGTAAGCCCGACATTGTTCTTGACTTCCTCAGCGTTCGTTGCAACACCAAGAAAGTTGTTCATTGCTGCATAGTATTGCCCCATATGCTCGCTCAAGAGTTGTCCGATGTATTTTCCGTTCACCTGAGTGTTCGCAGCAAGTTCGGCCAGCACGGCTACCCAGGTGGTCACGATGACACCAGCAGCGGCAAGGCGCTGGGTTGTTACATCGGTAATCAGTGAATTAAAATCGGCGCAGGCATCAATCACCACATACGTCTCATAGCCTTCCCGAAGCGCTGAAATGGCTGGAAACGCGGCACAGACCTCTGTAGCAAGCCCGGAGATGACAAGTTTCTTGCGACCAGTCGCGGCAACGGCAGCCTTTGAAGTTGCATCGTTCCAGAAATTAACGAATGGACGGTCGATGACCTCGACCTCGGGAAACAGCGCTTTGAGTTCAGGCATGGTCGGTCCATTTGGCCCTGTAGGCCAACTTGTCCCCATAATAACTGGAATGTCGAAAGCTTTGGCGGTCTTGGCGTGGCCGAGAATATTATGCTTGAGTTGCATAGGCTCTATTGAGGTCAGGAACTGCATTAACCCAACCTGATGATCGATCATCAGAAATACGCAATTATCTGGAGTTAACTCGCTTTTTGGCAAGGCCATATCAATCACCTTTCTTACGACTTTCACAAGAGAATACATACACATCAATTGGCAAGACCTCAGGGCCGTTTTCATCATCCAGTTGATGTACCCATAATTTGCTGTGTGGTTGCGAAAACAATAGTAGGTGATATGTCTTGGTTAAAACAAGGGCAATACTGCCCCTGAAAAGCTGGAGATTATGGCAAACAAATACGCCCACGTAGCCATTTACAGCTTGTTTTAGGTATAAGAAATAGCCTGTGAGCGCGCCTCGCTTGAAGCCCTGCCTCAAGTAGAGATCAACGAACGAGGTTAATCCTGTAGCTCTCTATCGTTCTTAATTCCCGCGAGATAACGGTTGATATGGAGCTTATCCTGGTTTGCACTGTCGGATAGGAGGTGATGTGAGCTGGGATCAAGCGGCATAAACGCCATTACCATGGGATACTGATAGGAACTGATCGAAATTTGAGCATAACAAAACCGATATAGCTCACTATTCTGAGCGTGATGGATGGCGCTGTACTGCATATTATTGACCAGAATGCGCGGATCAAATGGCCTGTGCCAGATACGCTGAAATACAGGCCACTCTGCAGTGCATCTGGCAACAACATTGTTGAACCAGTCTTCAAATTGATACATTTCATTGTGGATGCGAAAGGCATAGATAGCACGTTCCAGAACGTGTTCATGGATTGGCGCGAAGTGTCGTGCCTCGGTCACCGAGTCGAACAATGTGTAAAAGGAATTGCGTTGATACGGCGCTAATTCCGGGAGTGGTGGCATCCCCCAGATACGACGATAGGCTTCGTTGGTTGCGTGGATCTCCCAATCACGCGTGCAGAGCATTGCAGGAACGGCCAGTTGCTGCACCACGCTACGTCCTATATCAAGCAATTGTTCCAGGTGACTGCCTGTCGGATCAAAGAGTATAGGAACATAATGGGCAGCCAGTAATAAAGTGTTACGTTCGTGTATCGTACATTCCAGATAGTCAGCAATATCCATCACCATTTTGCGTGAAGGCAACCGCTGTGAGCGTTTCTTTAGGTAGTTTTTATATGATGGACAGACGGTGTCATTCAAATCTTCCTGAGTGAAGCGCTTCTGCTGGGGATGTGGTGTCGTGCGATAGTACTCCCATCGACGAAGACGGATTTTCTCCACCTCAACGATAAGCGATTGTAAGAGCTCGCTTGGCTCTGTTGAATCTCTGTTAATGATATCTCTATTCACGATTCTTCAATCTCACACGTCCAGGTGTTCGCGCTCAAAATTGGAGCGTTTCAACACATTTCACACGAATTTATATGCCACTGTTGACACTTTGTAACCAGTATTCTAACACGCAGCCTGCAATAATACCTGTTTATCACCTTAGAGACAGATGATAATAGGTTGATTAACAGTTTGGTTTTACCCTTTGCGTTTGGGACGGACGGTTCCAAAGCCCTTAACCCCTAACTCTTGACTCTTCCTTACACTCCCCTTACAAAACTCTCGTATGCCTCTTACATTCCTTGGCTATCATAAAAGCCGTAACGAAATACGTGACAAAACACACAAATTTGAACATATCCCTGAGGGAGGTCTTACCATGACAACGGTCGATACATCAGTAACTGCGCTGTCGGTTACGGAGCTGTATGACAAGTTACTCCGCAATGAGCCACTCTTTATCCTTGATGTGCGAAATACAGAAGACTTTACGCGGTGGGGTGTTGAGGGCCGTTCAGCCCTGGAGGTCGTTAATCTACCCTACTATGACTTTATCGAGGACGAGGAAGGATCAATTGCGCGGGTGCCTGCTGATCGAGATATTCTCGTTGTCTGTGCCAAAGAGGGTTCGTCTCAGTATGTTGCCGAACTGTTGCAGGGTCAGGGTATTCGAGCCACGAATCTCGAAGGTGGGCTCACACGCTGGGGCAATTTCTACGATGTCCGTGATGTCGTGAGCAAACCTTCTCTTCGCATTGTGCAGATAGCGCGTCCGGCCCGTGGAGACCTGAGCTTTATGGTTATCAGCGGTGGTGTTGCAGCCATCATTGATCCGCTGCGCCATATCGAGCACTATCGTAACGTTGCACAAGAATCTGATGTGGCTATCAAAGCTATCTTTGACACACACATCCATGCCGACCATATCAGCGGTGGGCCAGCGTTAGCACAAGCATTGGATGTACCCTACTATGTCCACGCATACGATGCCATTCACCCGATTGATATGATGCCGGCCAGGATCGACTACGACCATCTCGTTGATGGGCAGACTTTTACGATTGGCCAGCTAACTCTAAAAGTCATTTGGTACCCTGGGCACACACTCGGTCAGGTCAACTATCTGTTGACGGCACCAGATGGCGACTCATACCTGTTCACAGGTGATGGTATTTTCCTCAGTTCCTTTGGACGACCAGACCTGGGTGGTCAGGGGGAAGCCTGGACACCCATGCTCTACGAAAGCATGTTTGAGCGCCTACCCCAGCATATCACTGATGACACGATGATCCTACCGGCGCACTTTAGCCACCTTGACGAAGGCGGAGACAACGGTCTGTTCGCCGAGTCATTTGGCACCGTCCGGCAGCAGAACGATGGCTTGAAGCCGCGCACACTCGAAGAGTTTACGTCGTATGTACTTGGCCACCTGCCGGTCTTCCCACCCGAATACGTTGAGATTAAGCGCGTCAATATTGGCTTGACTACACCAGACGAGGAACAGGCCAGCGAACTTGAGCTTGGAAAAAACATTTGTGCACTCAGCAATGCCTAATTGCAACCCGATGTTACAGATAACATAGTACAGCTTCTATTGTTGTGAAAGGACCTATACAGGATGACAGCCTCATTTGATAAAACACTCGATGTCAAAGGCGCGAAATGCCCACTGCCGCTCGTAAAAAGCCGCAAAGCAATCAACGATTTGGCGGTCGGACAGGTACTGCAAGTAGTTGCCACAGATCGTGGTTCGGTGGCCGATTTCCAGGGCTGGGTCAAGACGGCGAAGAATGTCGAACTGGTCGAACAGGAAACCGTACAGGATAATGGTCAAGATCTCTATGTCCATTATGTACGACGCACATCATAGGAGGGGAGTATGACAGAAGTAGTAGCACCCTCTGAGCAGATGGCACAATTGGCTGATACCAATGCCCTGCTGGAACGTATCGCGTCGCTTGAACAGCGTGTGGTCGAACTTGAGAACGCCCCAGCGCAAAGCATCGAAGATCGGTTGACTATGGTCGTGTTTTCTGGCGACCTCGATAAGGCGATTGCATCCCTGATTATCGCCACGGGCGCGGTCTCAATGGGATTAGAGGTGTCGATGTTCTTTACCTTCTGGGGGCTGGGCGTCGTCAAGAAGGGCAAAAGCTATGACGGAAAGAACCTGCTGGAGCGGGGTTTCACTGCGATGTTGCCTGCCGGAACTGAGCAGTTAGGCATGTCGCAGATGAACTACTTTGGTGTCGGTGCAGCCCTTATTCGCAAGCTGATGCGCGATCACAGTGTCAACTCAGTCGAGGAACTATTCGCAATGACCCAGGAGCTTGGCGTCCGCATGATTGTTTGCGATATGTCGCGTGAGTTGCTTGGCGTCTGTGATACAGAGCTGATCGATGGGCTTGAAGTGGGTGGCGTTGCAGCTTATATCGGCGATGCAGCACGCTCAAAAGTCACGTTGTTTATCTAGGTTCCACGACTTAACCAAATGAAACGGATGACGGGGCCATGTGTGTGGTCCCGTTTGTTTGAGGAGATATCATGACCATCTCACAAGAACGATCAGAAGAACAAATCATGTTGGAATATATCGTGAATGAGCAGATCATCCTTGCGGGCCAGCCGCAGCCAGAGGATTGGCAACGGCTCGTCGAGCTAGGCTTTGATCTGGTCATCAACATGCGCGGCGATCCGGCCCGCGCCGCAGTTCAGGCTGAACGGGCTAGAGCAGCTGGACTCCGCTATGTTCATTTGCCTTTCCCGGCCTATGAGCTGGAGCAAGAGCACCTCGATGTTTTTCGCAACGCATTGGCACAGGCTAGGTCGGGAAAAGTACTCATTCATTGCCGTACTGCCTCACGTGTCGCGCTGGTGTGGATGCTGCACCGCATGCTGAACGAAGGCTGGTCGCGAGAACGAGCCGAAGCCGAGTTGCGTGATGTTGGATATGATGAGGACTCGATGGATACGTTCTGCTTCTGCGTCGATGATTATTTCGAGCGGACCGCAGCGGAGTAGCGGGGGAAAGGAGATTATCATGGCAACCAATTCACTCAAACCAACGACTCCTCAATCGCGCAATGCTCTACACCAGTATTTCCCATTTCTCGATTGGCTGTTTAACTATAAACGCCAGGATCTGGTTGGCGATCTGATGGCGGGTGTGATCGTCGCGATTATGCTTGTTCCTCAAAGCATGGCCTATGCGCTGCTGGCCGGCCTGCCACCACAGGTAGGGTTGTATGCCAGCATTCTGCCACTGATGATCTACGGGCTGTTGGGGAGCAGTCGTGCCCTGGCCGTCGGACCGGTCGCCATCATGTCGTTGATTACGGCGGCAGGCATTGGGGCCGTCGCTCAGAGTCCCGAAGAATATGTTGCACTGGCGCTTATTTTGGCCCTGTTGGTCGGTATCATGCAGGTTGCCATGGGTGTCTTCCGTCTCGGCTTTCTGGTCAATTTCCTGAGTCATCCCGTCATCTCTGGGTTTACCAGCGCGGCGGCCCTGATTATCGGCTTCAGTCAGCTTAAACACCTGATGGGCATCGACATCCCCCGTACTGGCCAGATACACGAGACGATTCTGTATGCAATTGAAAACATCAGTGCAACTAATCCCATGACGTTGGGTTTGGGTGTTGGTGGGATTGCTATGCTGATCTATTTCAAAACCTTTTTAGGAAGGCAATTAAAAAAATGGCATGTTCCTGAAGCCGCCATTATGCCCATCACCAAAGCCGGGCCGCTGGTGATCGTGCTTATCGGCACGCTACTGGTGTGGGGCTTTACGCTGCACGACACGGCGGATGTGAGGATCGTTGGTGCGATACCCGCTGGCTTACCACCGTTGACACTGCCTACATTTGACATGGCCCGCTGGCAGGCACTCTTGCCAACGGTGTTGACGTTGAGTTTTGTAGGCTTTATGGAGAGTATCTCCGTCGCCAAATCGCTGGCGAGTAAACGACGTCAGAAGATCGATGCCAATCAAGAACTGGTTGCCCTTGGTGCAGCCAATCTTGGCGCGTCCGTCACTGGTGGCTATCCAGTGACGGGTGGATTTAGCCGCTCGGTGGTCAACTTTACCGCCGGTGCCAACACCGGGCTGGCCTCGATTGTGACGGCGCTGTTGATCGCAGTGACGGTGTTGTTACTGACTCCACTATTCTTCTTTCTACCACAGGCGGTACTTGCTGCCATTATCATTGTTGCAGTCGCGACGTTGTTTGACATAACAACACTCAAGCACACATGGCACTACAACAAGGCCGATGCTGTAGCGCTCATCATTACCTTTATCGCCGTGCTAACGCAGGGTATCGAAATCGGTATTCTCGTCGGTGTGGCTGCTACGGTTGTGCTCTTCCTGTGGCGGTCGAGTCGACCCCATGTTGCGGTGGTCGGGCGGCTGGGCGAGAGCGAAACCTACCTGAATGTGTTACGCCACGAGGTCCAGACCTGGCCAGAGGTGGTGGCGGTACGCGTCGATGAAAGCCTCTACTTTGCAAACACCAAATATCTGGAGGATACGCTGCTAGGTGCGGTGGCTGAACGACCGGAGGTCAAGCATCTGGTGTTGATCGGTACCGCCATCAACTACATCGACGCCAGCGCACTGGAGACACTCGAATCGCTGGTGCAAGAGCTACGCGACGCCGGCGTCGAACTCCATCTGGCTGCCATCAAAGGTCCCGTGATGGATCGGCTCAAATCCATTGGGTTTGTGGACAAGGTCGGCGCTGATCGCTTCTATCTCAGCACCCACGACGCGATGAAAGCACTGGGATATGTGTGAAAGTTAGTTGGGTATAACGATGCCGTTGGGCTGGGTGTAGTTTGGTGACGTACTACGATTACATCTTATTTATGTGAGTTACAGGAAGTCAACAATCCTCTACCCTTCGACCATTCCTGCAAAACATGCAACGATAAGACTGTTTCAGCAATATGTTATTCCAGACACAAATAAGCTCCATCTATACCTATCGATCTAATCTTCTTACTCCTCAAGGATATGCAATAACACGATTTATGTCACCTTGTAGTGCTCTAGAGAAGGTGTTATCCTAGATCTACTGTCATACTACATCTTATGAAGAGTAGAAAGAGGTCTGTTATGATGCGACTACTGTGTCGTGCGGTATGTGTGGTTGTTGGCGCTGCTCTGTTGGGATCATTTGCCACCCCCTTGTATAGTGAAACAGATACAGAAACGCCCCGTGCCACAGGTGAAAGATTACGTGGCATATTGGATCCTACTTTCAATGAGACCGGAACTGCGTTTCCCCCACTTACCCCCTATGTCGTAGAGGAGGGACAGGCAGTCACCATGCAATCGAATGATCGTATTGTTGTTGCCACTACGGTTAGCGATCCTGCAACTGATGTGCCTGCCGAACAAAAGGGTATTGTGCTTTGGCGTTATTTGTCTGATGGTAGTCTTGATACAAGTTTTGGTGTAGACGGACGAGTTAGTTTAATCCTCCCTGATGTACGTGTAAGCACGATAGCTACCCAGCCTGATGGCAAAATCCTTGTTGGCGGAAGTACACGTGATGGGGGCGATTATGCACAGGCGACCCTGATACGCTTTGAGGAAGATGGCACTCTTGATATTGCTTTTGGAGATAGTGGTATTGTGCGTAAATCAGATCCATTTGGCACCGAAACCACTACGACGATAGTCTTACAAGAAGATGGCCGTATTCTAGCTGGTTTAATCCGTCAAATGCCTCTCGCTGTCCCAGCAGCACAGTTTATTATTAGTCGTTATAATGCTGATGGGACCCTCGATACAGACTTTGGCGAAGAAGGATTTGTAAATGTATATATAGTGGGGACTACATACGGTGATGTCATTGGTGTTAATGTTCAATCTGACGGTCGTATACGTGTAGTGGGGTACTACCGAAATCGTACACTTGATGACCATTTAACGTATGTTGATCTTTCTTCGCAGGGATCAATCTTGGCACCATCACAGGCAGTCCCAATAGATAATGGGGCTTTTACTGCAGGAACAGTACAAGCAGATAATTCCTGGATTGTTGCACAAGGTACTGAAGATGGATATGGTCTTGTACGGTATGGAAGTGATGGTACTATCGACCAGGAATTTGGCTCGGAAGGACTAGCACACATACCAACTTTAATGGATAACAGAGAGAATACAGCCATATCTATTTTACCAAATGGCATCATCACGGTAGTTGAACAAGGGCAGATCGACTCGACAGAATCATTGGTAGTAGCTCAGTTCTCGCCTCGCGGAGATATCAATTGGATGGCAACAACTACAAGATCGACCGACACATTGCCTGGGGGTTTTGTGGTACAAGAGGATGGGAAACCTGTTGTTGTTGCTAAAACTCCGAGTGATACAAATGAGGATGAGCAAGTAGTGTTACTTCGTTATGATACAGAGTCATTTTGGTTCATCGGCATGCCTTTTATCAGCGGTGGCCCGTAGCTTGTAGGATACAGCGATAAATCTGTCTATTGATTGAGGGTGTTCTCAAGCTGCTTATTACAAAAACTATAGCCATTTGAAGCACATGAAAGGGAGACAACAAGCAACGTTGTCTCCCTTTACCATAACCCAACCAACCCAGCCAACACCGCCAAAACTACACACAGAGGTGTATAGAACTGCGTATCCATACGCGCAAATGTCGTGTTACGAACACGTTTGAAGAAGCCCACGTAGCGAAAATCGCCAATGGCACGCAGCGCAAAGACAATCGCTAAGGACCACACGCCGAGTCGAGGAATCCAATTGGGCAGCATGACGCCCAAGATGTCTGCGCGGAGCAATACCAAAAGACTTGCTACCAGTAGCGCCATGGCCACTGCCAATGTCACCACGGGTGGTGGTGTGAACAAGCGTTGGCTACTCTTCTCAACTATGGGAATAACTGCGCTGATGCCCCATCGCCCACCAAATGCCCAGAAGACATGGAGCACACTTAGTAGTAGTAGCACCATTGTGAGAAGGATCGCGATAAGGCTAGCCATATTATGCCTCTTCAGTCGTTTGTGTAGGATCAACTCGACCTGATAGTGCTAGCAAAATAACGGTGCTCAAAGCGATCCAGCCGAAACTTGGTTTTCCTTTACTTAACATAAAGTTTCCAATCGCCGGATATCCATACACAAATGCAGACACACCAACAATCCAATTTCTTGCAAACCCGGATCGCATATTAGCTGCTGCGATGAGCAGAAGGCCGCCTGCAACCCAGCTAACTGTGCCGATTTGATAAGTGGCACGCACAAAGCCGGTTTGCTCAGATGGGTGTATTTCAAGTTCGCGTAACAATGCATCGCCTAAGATACCGTGGTACAGCGCAGTTATGATGGCCAGAGTGCCTGAGGAGCGTAGTGCAAGATTTTGTGGAATCATGTAGAACCTGCTTTCAAGAGGAAGAAAAACCATACAGTAGTGTATGTTTTTATCATAGCGTGCTAAAACTGTTTTGTCAATACACTACTGTATGGTAGAATGGGTAGCATGGATCGACTATCAAAAGAACAGTGGCTTGATCATGGCCTGATGCAATTGGCTCAATCGGGTTTTACGGTGCTCAAAGCCGATAAGCTGTCCAAATCGCTTGGTGTTTCACGCGGGAGTTTCTACTGGCACTTCAAAGATATTGCCGATTTCCATGCGGCAGTCCTCGAACGATGGCGTGAAGTTGCAGTAAACGCCATTATTATTGACATCGAGCAACAAGACCTATCGGCAGAAGCCAAGTTGCGACTGTTAATTAGTATTGCGGTTGGGAGTCCAGGCACTTTAGAGCAAGCGATTCGTGCTTGGGCCTTTAGCGACGCGGTTGTTCGTGAGACAGTTGCTACGATTGACACACAACGGTTGGCATACATTCAAACCCTTTTGCAGGTGATAGGACTGAGTGAAACAATGGCGACTGCACGATCACATGTCATCTACTGTAGTTACCTCGGACGTATGCTACTAGGTTCCCCCCTACTAGAGGAGCAACAGACAGCACTGATTGAGGAGTTGATGGATCTGGCTTTGTCTGGCTTGTAGCAGATAACACCGACCCAAAAAGAGAACCCTTGTCGCCGACGGGCGAAGATGGCATTCTGAAGCCTTAAAACCAACCCTAAAGGTCTCCCTTCAAATCCCCTACTAGTACAGCATTTGGCTCAAAAAAAGAGAACCCTAAAGGTTACACCTGTTCGATAGTTACGGATGGGCAAATAGAGCATACCAAAGGCCTTAAAGCCAACCCTAAAGGTTCCCTCCTCCGATGATGTAGCATTTGACCTCCCTTGTGTGTCTTACTAAGTAACAATACATACACACCAGAGGAGCGACTATTTGGATGTTCTTTCACACGTTGCCCAGCCTGATCGTGCTGAGGTGATAAGCAACTGGTTTGAGGCATACCACAGACCATTGTTTCGCTACCTGCTGCGCCTCGTTGCCGATTCATGATACGGCAGCAGATCTCTTGCAGGATACATTTCTACGCGCACTGGTGGCCTTTGATCCCGTACAGCCGCCGTCGCATCTACCGGCGTGGCTGTACCGCATTGCAACGAATCTGGCATTGAACACATTGCGTCGGCGGCGACGTTGGCGCTGGCTGCCCTTTCAAACAGATGCAGTCGCTGTTGGTTTTGAAGGAGCAGTCGTGCAGTCACAGCTCATCCGTAATTGTTTGGCGCAATTGCGGCCCAAAGAAGCTGAGACGCTCCTACTCTATGAGTATGTTGGTCTTACCTCGGTCGAAATAGCAAAACTAACTGGTGAAAAACCATCGACAGTGCGGGTGCGCTTGTCGCGGGCAAGTACGCGCTTCTGTCGTTTCTATGATCAGGAGTCACAACCATGAATTGCAATGATATACAGCAATATCTGGCGGTCCGCTCAGAGCTATCGTGGTCGCAGGAACAGGAGATACAGGAGCATGTGCGCCAATGTGCGGTATGCAATGCTCGTTGGGAGGCAATCAGCCGTACCCGTCAGGCTTTGCGTTCGCTCCCAACACCCGATGCCCAGCCCACTGCCCAGACACTTTCTGCTGTTCGGCATGTTCTGCGACGGCGTTCTGTACCATCGAAACTTAGGTTGGGAATGGTAGGCGGTGTTTTTGCCAGCTTTACCTTTACAGGTTTGTTGCTGCTCATGTTGTGGTTTGTACAACCAGAACTGGAAACTGTGCACCCAATCGTGCGCGATGATATCGGGCCAGTGGCGAGTGTGGTTCCGACAGTTGAGCAGCCGGATACTGCTCTCGATGATGTTGTGACTGTCCTGGTGTTAGGTCGTGACGAAGGGGGCCGTACCGATAGCGTATTGCTGGTGCGCTTTGATCATCGCAACGAGCATGTAGGGGTTTTGTCATTGCCCCGTTCGCTCTGGGTTACCTATCCCAATGGGGATTCTGGTCAGTTAGGTGAAGCGCATCTTGCTGGTGGTGATCAGGGCGGTGCGTTTGCGAAGACAACCGTTAGTAATGTGCTTAACACCTCGGTCGATTACTTTATTCTGCTTGATTTTGCAACGTTTGAAGAGGCTGTCGATCTGGTTGGTGGTGTGACAATAGATGTCCCCACAGCTATTGATGATCAATCCTATCCGACCTCAAATAATGGGATTACACACATCCATTTTGATGCAGGTTTGCAGCGTATGGATGGAAAAAGAGCGTTGATGTATGTTCGGACGCGTCATGCTGACGATGAATTCCAGCGCAATCTCCGGCAGCAGCAAGTGATCAAAGCGTTGTTCGAACGTCTTCAGCAGCAATCCTGGCACCAACAGCTTATGTTGGTGAGCGATTCTATTGATATATTCAAAGAGCAAGTGCAGACCGATATGCCGCATGATGTGATGTTAGACTCGGGGCAAATGGGAATGCCATTACAGAGCGATGATCTGCGATTCTATGCTGTGGATACAACGATGATCGTGGCGTTGGTGCCACCGGCCACCTTTGAGTTAAAACCAGATGCACAGGAGGCGCTGATACAGCATTTTCCATAACGTTACGCTTTTGTTACGCCTGCCCCTTTTTCGGGGGTAATCTCGATGCTATGCTATACAAGTAGTACGGCGCGTTATGCCAAGGAGGGCGCTATGTAGCAACATTATGGTATCTCGGGCAGGAGAACATGCTCATGGTTCATATAATAAAACACATAACCCGACTCCGCTTTCACGTCACTCGAAAAACGCTTCTCAGTATCAAGTACTCTATTTCTCTCGTATTTGTGACTGGTTTGCTCGTTAGCCTGCCATCGTCTTCGGCGTTGGCACAGGACAGCGATCAGCCAGACACACGCCCTGTCGATCAACAACCTGGCCAGACCACTTCCCCCAATGCCTTACCTGAATCTGCACCAGCATCTACCGCTTCTGGCTGGCAAGCATCGCTTCAGGATGCCCTAGCGAATCCCGACCAGTTGATCCAGCCTGTCTTAGGTATGGTGGAGAGTACCTCTAATGTGGTAGGAAACGTCACGCAACTCGCAAACGCACAACTCGATATTACACTAAGCACTGCCGATGACCTCGCAAATTTGGTATATGATGGGTACACTTTTCACGACTCTGGCTTTACAGGGCCAGATGATACGGTAGGTCCTATATCAATTGTGCCAGTAACAGTTCGTAGTTCAGAGGATGTAGCTGCACCAAGTGAGCGTATGTGGCTAATCACTTTATCAGGAGCACAATCAGTTGAGGGCCAGGCAACCGGTGCCCAGGAAGCCATAATTGCAGGTTTAGCTGGTGACACTGCTTATCAGGATGCAGTGGTAGAAGCGATCTCAAATACGGTACCAGATGGAGAGCCGATTATTTTAGCAGGACATAGTCTTGGGGGTATAGTGGCTCAACAATTGGCTCAAGATTCGTTGTTCAAAGGTCGCTATGATATCCGCAATGTAGTCGTTTTCGGCGCCCCCGCTATCCGTGACATGCCACGTGAAGGTGTGGTACGACGATTGGCTACAGAAGGTGATCCGGTCCCGCTTCTAGGCGTACAAGTTGGTATAGGAGCACACTATGAGGAAGCAGCTGAACAGTGTGATATTGCCTCGTATGGATTTATGAATACAGGTGATAGCCATTTGTGTGGCTACCTCAACCGGACAGCGTGGGGTGATTATGATGTGTTCGGTGTAAAAAATGGTGATGCAATCGTCGATGTACATTATGGTGAACGTGTATTCTTCGAGGCCCCACGTGATTAAGTGAAAGGGCGCAATTCGATACGCTAGCCCCACCACTCTGGGCTAGCGTATTCGTATGGTTAAGATTTAACGTACCATCTCACTTGTTTTGCGGAGAACAGAGTACTCGACGCCAGTCAGTCGTTCTGACACTTCCCACAATCGCTTGGCATCAGCTTCGTTATAGGCCGCACGTGCTGCCCGTCGGCGTGTTGGGTAACCGCGCATCTGCAAGAAACCATCAGGACCGAAATGCTCACTCCCCTTTACTCCTGGCGCGGTGGCCGCATAGAGTTGTGGCAGGGCACCCTGCGCCTGACTCTGGGCCATCGAAGGCATCATTACGCCATAGGTAAATCGCTCGAGCTTCG
>JBCDFA010000009.1:0-58352 GCA_039178835.1 Chloroflexota bacterium | reverse complement strand
CTGCAGCACGGGCCTTTTTGGAGGAGCAACAGCTACCACCTGCTAACTGGCCGGCGACTAAACCGCCAGTACCAACCGGATCGCAAGCGCTCAATGAGGCACGCTATGTTATTGTCGAGTTAGCACAGGCGCTTAATCCAGATCACGCATCTCGAGCGCTCCTGGATATGTTGGATGACTGTCTCGAGGGCTATGCTATAGTAGTTGGCTCACGGTATCGACGTGATCTGTTTAATTGGTTGTTGGTCGAAGTGGTGCCAGCAGCGTGGGCTGGTCGGCTACCTAACAAGATTTATGCATCTGATGGGCCTTGGATACCATCTGATTAGTGACAGCGGTGCAATCCACGATCAGTTACGACTCGTGGGTCGTCCCAATAGCGGCAGTGCTACGCCCGCCAGATCACCCGCAAAGGATATCCGTCGCTCAGACCATGCGTGAAACCTTTGCCTGTTTGTCTTGATTGTTAGTCCAAATAGGTGCGTAGTCTGCAAACTTCTTGCTTTAATTGACTTGCCCAGAGGCCTCGCCTCCAATAGCTCGTATGCCTCTTGAATCCTTTGCGGGTACCCAGGGTGCAACGCCTGGGCCGGGGAGCGCGAGGGTGGCGGCCCACCCTCGCAAAAAACCACACTATACACTGATCTCGTGCTGTTAACGGACCTGAGGAGGAAAAGCCCATATTAACAAGAAAGAAGCACTTAATATATGGACATTCGAATGCAATCTTACGTAGTTCAATATCAGACGTTATATGAAACTGGAACCAATATAGAAACAATCCTAATGGAACTAAGAAAAGTGGGTTGTTCACCAATTCAGTCTATGTGGGTTATATGCCAGATACAACAGATATCTCTTGAAGACGCAAAGCGAACACTCCATTTTAGTAAGGCTTGGGCAGATATGCGTGATGAACATAACAGATTTCATACAAGCCTAGAGGAAAGTTTGCTGCATATACAACAAGATGACCAAACCTCATCTATAGATGATGAGTCATTACCTAAATTATGGTGATTTGGTTCAGACTAATAATGATGGCTATCGGCTTATTGACTATAGAATTATCCAAGGAGGTAGACGAATGAATCAACCACTTGTTGATGAAAGCGTGTTAGATGATATTCCATCGGAACTGATTCGCCCATTGTTAGCGATGAGTATACGGGCTGATCGACCCCATACAATTGAAACCTATCAAGCCCTTCTCGATGAGATGGAGCCACTAATGGAGGCTTGTTCGAAGGCTGGTGGGCAAAGTTTATACTATGTCAAAATTCGCGCTAAGATACTTCGATGTATGCGTGTAATGATAGACGCTCAAACATGGGGTCAACAAAGGGACCCCGCGTTGGAAGCTACTAGCGTTGACATATACTCTTGGGTTGTAGGACTTTCTAAAGAAGGCTATCATCAAGATGTTCTGCTGCAATATAAAGGTGATGGCCTCGATTATGAGACGATGGAAAAGAAGATACGGCCTGTCGTGGTCGAAGCCACCGAAGATGATTTCTAAATGCCGTGGCTCTCTAAGTAACTAGTGAAAGGGTTTGCCATGGCACTCTCACAAGCACTTGATAACCTGGTAGACACGTTACAACGCAAACACATATAGGGCCGTACCTACGTCCTGGCCTCGTGCAGGGACAATTACAAGCGGCCCTTGCCCTCTTGGGGGTAATACCTCCTCCAGGATTGAATGAACTCTATACGTGGTACGATGGGGTTGATGGAGCGCAGGCACCAGAATTTCTCTTTGGCGAGCAGCAATTCTTGTCGCTCGATGAAGCTCTTCAGGAGTATCAACATATCCAAAACTATTATAGTTCATCACTGGTCAACATGGCACAGTGTTTCCCCTTTGCAGGATTTCAAGGTTCAATAGGGGTTGTGTATGGTGACACGACCCCTATTGAAGGCTTACACCATCCAGTACTGGAAATCTATCATGGGATAAGTATCGCATTTGAGAATCTGGATCGTATGGTTGAAACGGTTAACGAGTGGTTCAGGATGGGGGGCTATGATACAGAACCAGTGGATGAGATACTTCGTTTAACCATACGACAGTGTCTCAACCCTCAATTGCCCGCTAAGGCCAGTTTGTTGTAATGTACCTATTGTTAAGTGCACACAGTAAAGCATATAATGAGCTATTTTAGTCCATGTCAGCTAGTATGGTCTCAGGATATTACTAAAAGATAGTTACGAGAACAACTGCCATCCTTCTGCCTGACTAATTTTTGGGCAGCCCGCTCCCTCTCCTTGGTTACCGATGGCTAATGAGCACAACTAGCATGTGGTATCAGTAATGCGGAGAGTAGACCACAGCGTCTGGTCACCTGAGCTTATCGAAGGCGACGTAGGAGTGGAGCGACAGAGCGAAGAACAGGGATGGAAGGGTTAAGGGTTTGGACTGTGTATCGTCTTGGCCGTCCCCTGTGGTGGCCCATTCCACCAAGCGCTAGAGTGGTGTTGGTCGCCTGAGCTTGTCGAAGGCGGTGTTGGGGTGGAGCGACTGAGCGGCGAGAGGTGTTGTCGCCTGAGTCTGTCGAAGGCGGTGTTGGGGCGGAATGCGGGAGAATAGATTTAGACCGATTCAGGTTCTGTTGCTTTGCACGCACAAGAACGACGTGGTGGCACCAATGAGCTTAGTTTGTGGGCGCAGCACTGCCAGACCACCCGCAAACGATGCCCGTCGCTCAGACCATCTCTTGAATCTTTGATTGTTTATCTTGATTGCCATTCCACGAGTGGTGTTGGTCGCCTGAGCTTGTCGAAGGCGATGTGAGAGTGGAGCGACTGAGCGGAAAACAGGTATACAAACGGTGCAATCGAACATTGCATCCCAGAGGCATCCGCCGCTCAGCGTACTCCTGTTACCCAACTGCTTTGCGGATTCCCAGGGTGCAACGCCTGGGCCGGGGAGCGCGAGGGTGGCGGCCCAACCTCGCAAAAAACCATCCCATTGGACATTACCTATGTCTCCAGTTATGGTTACGTCCCCATTGCCACTGTATCCTGCATCGCGGGAACCATCCCATGAGTCGACAGTACGTAGCAGGTAGTGCTTTTGCACAAGAAGGTATTTTCTGTCCTTAAATACACCTACGAATTAATGGTCTGTGAGGCTTTTGTACGTAGAGAATGACATAATGACTAGGTTAGAAATAGGCACTAACGATGAGTGAAGAACTCTTATTCCGACTACAGCAGCAATCTCCTCAAGATGTGAAACGTTGGTTTCTTGATATTGAATCGCAAGGGAACCATGTCACTACAGATATCAATTGGTGGGTATCACTTGCACAAGGGACTGCCTACAATGCCTATCTTAGACCACAGGTCACACGTGAAGATTATCTAATGTGGGCAGAAGTTGCGATTCGTGTATATGACTACATTGCCACGCATTTACATTCTCCAAAACCGCATATGGCGCAGCTCTCAGCGATGGCACTGCGAAGTGTCATGATCAATCTTCTAGGTCCACAAGAGCATCATTTTGTATTAGATCCTCGGAGAATTGAGCAGTGGTTTTTTGATACGGCGCTGATGACCATTGAGGATGCGTACACTATCGCTCATAACTTGAGTCAGACCCCATCCGCAAGAAAGAGAGAACTGTATCAAATACTGCAGCGGTTGATCGCTTTGGAAACACTTGTTGAGAAGAGGCTTATATACAGAGTACACGAGGTGCGTCAATGGCAAGACGTTTCTAACCTCATCTCGAAAACTACAGATGATTAGTATATAGGAGTATGATACCTACACACTATCAGTGAGAGCATCTCAGCTATACCTAAGACCTCTGGGTGGTTTTAATGGTGTAGGTACCGTACAAAGCACGCTGGCGATTTGGTCTATCTCCATGCATAGTTGTTTTGTCTATGAAAGTGTACGAAACACCATAAGAAACGTTGGATAAACAAGAGGAGCACACGATGAATCCACTCCTGCAAGATGTGTATATCAAGTTAGCAAGGGAAGTTCCAGAGAAACTGGATGGGAATGAGGAAATGGCCTTTTCACGAGACAACCTACCCAAACCACCGGTAGAGTTAGATACCGACAGATTGGTTATACACAAAACCTACCATGCCTATAATTTCTGCTTTCGCGTTGATATGCTCAAGTTCTATGCCCAGAAAGAAGTCTATCGCATGCTGGGACTGCTTACTTTATCAGTCGTGTTTCATCCTGAACCGACACGTGTCATCCTGCGATTAACCCATCCGGCAAGCGATATCAAACGCATTATGATTGAGTATGCACACAACGACCGTCCTAATCGCAACTATCCTGGATACAGTACGGTTCCTTCGTGTTTCTATTATTCACCTACCCCTACATCTCGTCATCCGTGGTCGCAAGATTGGTTTGACCCAGATGATTTACCATGCTTTTGGTTAACCAACCACGAAGATATGGTCATCGACGAGGAACAATGGAAGAATCGAGATACTATTCTGGGCTTTGGAACTGACGAAGCCCACATTCAATTGGCTGATCTCCTGCTCAATGCGAGTAGTGGATATAACACGATTGATGAATATGAACTAGAAGGGGAAGGGGGCTTTCGTGGTGTGGGTCGATTGAGTGCGGAGGTAACGCTCCTATTGCCAGGGAGCTTTGGATGGCCTACCGGAACATTTGATTTTGAGTGATTGCTGGCTTATCCTGGATTCTGAACGATGCTACCTCGTGCAGATGGAAGATGCTTATTGCTTTGCTATGTCTTTTAGATTAAACGTCTGGGAAAACCAGCAATGACCTGGCCAGCAACTGGCACAGGTCATTATCGTTTAATGCTCAACATGTGCAGATCCATCATGTAGTGTGATAAGCACATATTTTGGGTTGATGCAGCTTATCGTTTGGTGTATTGTGGTCGCTTGCGTGCACGCTTCAAGCCAGGTTTTTTCCGCTCTTTCATGCGTGGGTCGCGGGTGAGCATACCAGCATTGCGTAGCGTTGGCCGTAGTTCAGGGTTCATATCGAGGAGGGCGCGGGCGATGCCATGCTGAATCGCCGTTACCTGACCCGAGACGCCACCACCACGTACTTTGATGAGGATGTTTATGTCTTGGGCGTGTCCGGTTAATTCGAGCGGGCTGAGCATATGCTGTTGATATTTGGCGCGGGGGCCAAAGTAATCTTCCGGCTGTCTGCCATTGACGACAAACTCACCTTCACCCGGAAACAGACGCACACGTGCGACAGCAGTTTTGCGGCGTCCAGTTCCTTGATAGTAGCGCTTTTCTGTCATGTATTGATCTCCAATTATCAGATGTGTTCAACAAATAACATGTTATCGTTTTTTGTGACCACCGGCTTAGTCCTTTTCGCCAACTAGCCGCGTGGGCGTGGCTCATAGACTTTTGGTTGTTGTGCTGCATGGGGATGGGTTGGTCCAGCATAAATCTTCAGTTTCACAAGCTGCTGGCGCCCCAAACGTGTTTTCGGTAACATCCCTTTTACAGCGAGACGAATGATATTTTCGGGACGTTTAGCAAGCATTTGTTTGAATGGAATGCGTTTGATACCACCAGGGAAGCCTGAGTGACGATAGTAGACTTTTTGCTCAGCCTTGTTTCCTGTTAAGTGCACTTTCTCGGCATTTACCACAACGACAAAATCACCACCATCAAGGTTGGGGCTGAAGGTTGGCTTGTGTTTTCCTCGGAGCAGCGTTGCTATCTGTGTTGACAACCGACCAAGGGTTTGGCCTGCCGCATCGATCACATACCAGTCGCGCTGCACCTCTGATGCTTTTTGCGAGTAGGTTTTCATTACTTTCTCCCAGATCAAATGTGAGCAGCGATGATATGCTCACATGCGTATTATCTGTCGTTACATAGCGTCGGTTGGATACGTGACCGACATGAGATAGAGGCCATGTGCTGGGGCCGTCCTTCCAGCCTGACGCCGATTACGGCTTTGCAATATCCGTGAGATGTCCGAGACATTGTGTTTGCCTTCGCCTACCAGCAATACCGTTCCCACAATGTTGCGAACCATGTGATGCAAAAACGCGTTTGCGCCAATATCAATGGCAATGAGTTGATGATCAAACACGTCTGTTCTGTAACATGTTGCTGCGTAACATGTTCGTACCGTTGAGCCCTCATGTTGACCGGCTGCAAAAGCAGCAAAGTCGTGTCGACCGAGAAGTGTCTCCAAGGCTCGTGCCATTGTTGTTATATCTATTGGCTTCGAGACACGCACCACATGTCGCCGCAGCAATGGTGACTCAGTCGCATTATCATCAATCAGATACCGATAGTCTCGGCGTACCGCATCATGGCGGGCGTGGAAATCGTATGCTGCTTCCCACACATCTAAAATCGCAACATCTTCGGGCAATATGGCATTTAAGCCACGCTGAATGGTTGTAATATCATGGTGGGTGTTGGTGCGAACATTCGCAACCTGTCCACGTGCATGCACACCAGAGTCAGTTCGGCCCGCTAGGATAATGCGTTTTCGATCTTGTGTCAACTGTTCCCAGGCATCTTCGAGCGCTTGCTGAACTGAGCGACCGTTATTTTGCCATTGTGAACCAACAAAATCGGTACCATCATACTCTACGCGTAAGCCTATATTTCGTGTTAGTGACGAGGAACTCATCCGTACATGCGCTTATCTTTGTGCTAAACCAGCTCAAGCATGGCCATCTCAGCTGCATCGCCTTTGCGTGGTCCCAGTCGTGTGATACGCGTGAAGCCACCCGTTCGTCCTTCATATTGCTGTGGAGCAAATGAGAAGAGGCGTCGCATTGCATCTTTGCTAGCCAGCCGTGATAAGGCCATACGTCGGTTGTGTGGCGTGTCTTCACGCGCCAATGCAATTAATCGATCCATCTCTGGCTGGACGATCTTGGCTTTGGCAAGTGTTGTTTGGATGCGTCGATGATGGATCAGCGCAATCATCTGATTTCGTAACAGTGCTTTACGGTGCTCTGCGGAGGTTCCGGGCATCCGCTTGTGTTTTCGGTGTCGCATACAGCTTTCCTCTATTTTACACCATAGAGCGCCTGGTATTGAAAGCAATATGAAACAAGGCGCTCTGTGTCTGGGTGCATACTAATTTTCGACGGGCGTTACAGATAGTTGGCTCGCTGCGGCTGCTAACGCACCAGCCCCTTCCTTGGGTATATACCCGCGCTCAATAAGCTTATCGCGAATCTCTTCCATTGATTTCTGGCCCAGATTGCGGACCGACATCAGGGCTTTTTCATCCATTTCCAACACCTGACCAACTTTGGTGATATCGGCACGCTTGAGACAGTTGTAGGTACGTGTCGTCAAATCTAGTTCTTCAATGGGTGTATCGTAGATGTCGGCAGGAATAGCCAGTCCATCTGTTGGATCAGGTGTCTCTGGTTCCATAGTAAGACGGTTAAAGTCTGCGATGGTCTGGCTGTATTGCACAAGTACCTGTGCTGCGTGACTCAGCGCATCACCTGCTTTAATCGTTCCATCGGTCCAGATTTCAATCAGAAGCCGATCGAAGTCGGTTGCTTGTTGAACACGTGTATTCTCAACAACATAATTTACTCTTGGTACGGGCGTAAAAATAGCGTCGACAGGGATCTCACCAATAGGCAACGTATCGCGCTGGTCGGCCGGCAGGTAGCCGCGGCCTCGCTCAACCGTCATTTCAATTTCTAAATGCCCTTCTTCGCCGTCGAGAGTGCAAATGTAATGATTCGGGTTGACCAACTCAACGTTGCTAGGCGTATCGATATCTCCGGCGCGGACCGGACCTGGTCCTTGCTTTGTCAACAACACTTTTACCGGACGTTCAGCATAGGAGCGCAGACGAACCCCTTTGACATTCAAGACAATCTCGGTCACATCTTCACGAACACCAGCGATTGTCGAGAACTCGTGATATGCGCCATCGATTTTAATTTTGGTAATGGCTGATCCCGGAATGGACGAGATGAGCACGCGCCGCAAAGCATTTCCGAGCGTATTGCCGTATCCAGGATCAAGCGGCTCTATTTTGAAGCGCCCATAGTTTTCTGCCGCTTGAACAACTTCTATTCTGGGCATGGCGATATCTAGCACGGACCGCCTCCTTAGCCTTTCGGCTTGTTGTGTGCGCTACAAACATAAGATGTTGTTTCGCACCACATATCAAAATGTTTTCTAACGATTATAAAACTCAACAATCAACTGCTCATTGATTCCTTCTTCGGCATCTTCGCGACGCGGCATGCTGATCACTTCTCCTGATAGCTCATTACTGTTCAAGCGCAGCCAATCAGGTGTTTTGACCTTGTTCAACTCTCCACCGTCAACCAGATTCTTGAAATAGTTTCGTCGACGGCTTTCTGTCCGGATCGCGATCACATCACCAACGCGCACCGTGAACGAGGGAATGTTGGTCTTGCGCCCATTGACGGTAATGTGGCCGTGTGCAACCAACTGACGTGCTTGTGCACGTGTGGCGGCAAATCCCATTCGGTAGACAGTATTATCTAATCGACGCTCAAGTAAGATAAACAGATAAGAACCTGTCTCACCTGGGTAGCGTTGTGCTTTTTCGAATGTACGTCGGAATTGTCGTTCAAGCACGCCATACATATAGCGAGCCTTTTGTTTTTCCATCAACTGAATACCATAGTCCGAGACTTGGCGTCTACGATTTGATGGCCCACCATGTTGTCCTGGTGGAAAGGGGCGTTTGTTGAGGATACGCTGTCCCTTGTCGGTAATGCCTATGCCGAGTCTTCGACTAATTTTTCCTACTGGTCCTCTATAACGAGCCATGCAGCAATCTCCACTTGTAGCTAAACACGACGCCGTTTTGGTGGACGGCATCCATTATGCGGTATCGGGGTAATGTCGGTAATGGCAATAACTTGCAGCCCATTGGATTGTAATGATCGAATTGCTGCTTCACGTCCAGACCCAGGGCCTTTGACGAATACCTCTATACTACGCATACCGTTTTCAAGCGCACGGCGTGCAGCAGCTTCGGCGGTGATCTGTGCTGCGTAGGGGGTGCTTTTACGCGACCCTTTGAAGCCATTCTGGCCAGCACTTGACCAACTCACCACATTTCCCGATGGATCAGTAATCGTAATAATTGTATTGTTGAATGTGCTTTGAATATGGGCTTGACCGCGTGGTATGTTCTTCTTCTCGCGACGTTTACCACGCTGTCGACGATTTGTTGCACTCTTTTGTTGTCGGGCCATGTAATCGTAACCTCCCAGGTAGCAACTGCTGGGTACGTGTATGGCTTTACACAATACGAACCCCAGCATCCTATCACGTTACTTCTTCACTTTTTTCTTAATACCAATAGCTTGTCCACGGCGACCACGACGAGTACGTGCATTCGTGCGTGTACGTTGTCCACGGAGGGGCATGCCTCTACGATGGCGTAGCCCACGATAGCACCCAATATCCATCAATCGTTTGATATTGAGTTGAACCTGACGGCGTAGATCGCCTTCAACTTGATATTCGTGGTCGACGACTTCGCGGATACGCCCGATTTCATCATCAGTTAATTCGCGGACACGGGTGTCCGGGCTTACCTGTGCTTTGGTAAGAATCTGGGCTCCGCTTGAATCTCCAATACCATAAACATAGGTAATTGCGGTACCTATTCGCTTATTTCGCGGGATATCGACTCCTGCGATACGTGCCATGTTGTCCTCCAGACATCAAGACCTACTGTGTAAGTGGTCATTATACGATATAGAAGCAATTATCCCTGACGTTGCTTATGTTTTGGCGAACGGCTACAGATAACGCGTATAATGCCCTTTCGTCGAATGATACGACAGTATTCACAGCGTGGTTTGACCGACGCTTGAACTTTCACAAAAACCTCCTCTTGGGAACCTTATCAAATCACGAAAACAAATAGTGATACATAATACACACATGGATACTGAAATATCTTCAGCGAGTGTGCTACATGATTTTCTTTTTCTACTACCTGAATCTATACCGAATACGTCCGCGTGTAAGATCGTATGGAGAGAGTTCTACCAATACACGATCTCCCTTTGCAATCCGAATATAGTTCATTCGGATCTTCCCAGATACATGGGCAAGTACTTCATGCCCATTTTCCAATTGCACCTTAAACATTGCATTTGGAAGTGGTTCAAGAATTGTACCTTCCATCTCAATAGCATCACTTTTTTTGGACATACCACTCCTATTCGTGTGTAGTTATCTAATGTTGCTTGGTCAGTATTTCTGGACCATTGTCTGCGGTGATGGCGATAGTGTGCTCAAAGTGTGCTGACAGAGTACCATCCACCGTAACAGCTGTCCATCCATCATCACATTCGCGTACTTTGTGATTTCCTTGTGTCAGAATTGGTTCAATAGCCAGAGTCATTCCTTCACGTAGTCGAACACCTTTCCCCGCAGCTCCATAATTACGAAGTTCTGGGTCTTCGTGAAGCTCTTTTCCAATGCCATGACTGGTGTACTGTCGTACCACACTAAGACCATGCAGTTCGGCAAAACTTTGTATGCTATGTGATATGTCGCTCAATCGACTCCCTGACTGTGCAAATGTTAGTGCATGATAAAGGGTTTGTTCCGTTGTTTCGAGCAACTTTTGTGCTTCAGGGCTGATAGTTCCTACCGGATAGCTCCAAGCTGAGTCGCCGTGATACCCTTCCCATATTACCCCTATATCAATACTGACAATATCACCTTCTTGAAGGTGGCGTGAGCTAGGAATACCATGAACAACTTCCTCGTTGACAGATATGCACGTTGCAGCAGGATACGGTGTTGGTCCAGGATAGCCCAGAAACGATGGAACACCATTTTGTTGTGTAATGTACGTATGCACCAGATGATCTAACGTTGCAGTAGTCACTCCAGGGCGGATTGCATCACGTAATATGCAGTGGCAATCACCAACGATCTGCCCAGCGTGACGCATTTTGTGCAATTCAGACTTGTTTTTCAGCGTTATCGCCATCTATTCCTATTGAGCGTAACATGATATCTGTCACAAGTGAGATTTCACGTTGTCCATCGACTTCAACCATGATATTTTGTTGTGTATAGTATTCAATTAATGGCATTGTTTGTGAAAAGTAGACCTCTAAGCGATGTCTGGCTGTTTCCAAGTTGTCATCGTTTCGTTGGTACAATTTTCCACGACACAAGTCACAAATATCAGGTCGCCTTGACGGAAAATAATATATATTATAAGTAGCACCACAGGTTTTGCAAGTTTGACGACCTGCTATACGTCGGAGTAGTACCTGTTCCGGTACTTTCAAATAGATAACGCGATCTATTTTCCGATGATGATGTAGTAGTTCTTGTTCAAGTGCTCTTGCTTGCTCCAGTGTCCGAGGAAAGCCATCAAAGATAACTCCCATACGACAGTCAGGTCGACTGATGCGCTCAACAATCATCCGAATGACCACTTCATCAGGCACAAGCTCACCGCGATCCATGTATGATTTGGCAAGCATGCCCAATTCGGTACCCTGTCGCAGAGCGGCTCGAAAAAGATCTCCACTTGCCACATGAACAAGACCACTACGCTCCTCCAGCACCTTTGCTTGTGTTCCTTTACCTGCTCCTGGCGCCCCTAAAAGAATAATATCCATGCTACGTTTTCTCCGCTCAACGTCGAGCTCATGTTCATAATACAGATATTGTAGGACTTAGCGTCAGCGATTGATAAAGCCCTCGTAATTTCGCATTACAAGTTGTGCCTCAAGCTGGCGCATAGTATCGATAGCAACGCCAACGACAATGAGTAGCCCTGTTGCCCCTAGTCCGATTTGTAGTTGTGTGACAAGTTGCGTGATGAACGGTAAGACGGCAATTAGGCCCAGGAAAAGTGCCCCCACAATGGTGATGCGATACACGACTTTCGATAAGTACTCTTCAGTACGTTTGCCGGGGCGAATACCTGGTATGAACCCACCGTTGCGTTGCAATGAGTCAGGAATGTTTTGTTGGTTGAAAATAACCATTGTATAGAAATAGGTAAAACCAACAACCAACAGGAATAGTAGTGACGAGTAAATAAATGTCCCCCATCCCTGTATCTGTCCAGCTACTTGCGGACTAAAGGTACGATAGGTAAAGCATGCTATCTCTGCCAAAACACCTTGACCTGGTTCTGCTTGACCAGTCGGACAGGCATACGATGCCAGTGTTCCTGGAAAAATGATAATGCTCTGAGCAAAAATCAACGGGATCATTCCCGCCATATTCACTTTCAATGGAATATGACTGGTCTGTCCGCCATAGACACGATTACCACGTACCCGCTTGGCATATTGAACAGGAATCCGTCGCTGTCCTTCATGAACAAACACAATACCAACAATCGTAATAAGTGCGATAGTGATAAAGACAACTACACTAATAAGTTGCTCGGACCCTACTCCAGCGGTCGTGATTGTTTGACCAATGATACCTGGTAATGTTGACACAATACCGGCAAAGATGATCATCGAGATACCATTACCAATACCATACTGCTGTATTTGCTCACCCATCCAGACTAAGATCATCGTTCCGACAACCATAACTGTCAGAATGGTGAAGGTTGGAAAGAAGTTCTGGATGATGTCAAACTGGGTACGGAACAATTGTGTTCCGCTCGCAATTTCCAGTGCACGTATCTGACCATACCCTTGCAAGTAAGCCAATGGTACGGTTATCCAGTATTGGATACGGTTCAGCTTCATCCGGCCCTGTTCACCCTCTTTTTGCAATTCAGCCAGTGCAGGAATGAGTGGTTGGAGGAGCTGAACAATAATCGTTGCAGTAATATAGGGAAATACCCCCATCGCGGCAATCGACAATTGCTGAAGTGCACCACCAGCAAACAGATTCAGCAACTGTGCCAGTTGGTTACTCTGTAAGGTCTGTTGTAACTGTGCCAACTGCAACGGGTCAATGTTGGGTACCGGAATGTGTGCAATAAAGCGAAAACACAACAACATCGCGAGCGTAAAGAGAATACGGCGACGCAAGTCTGGTAACTGTAGAGCTCGTATGACTGATTGTAACATCGGTCTAATCTCCTTGCGGTCTCATTGCATGTCACCAAATAGTGTTCATGGGTATAATGAGATACTACTGTTGAAGCTAACTTTTATCCGCCTGACGGTTCCGCATCGCTGGGTTGTATCCTTGGCTGCGGCTCAAGCGAATGCGTTCCCATGGTACTTCCACTATTGTACCACCAGCTTGTTCAATTTTGTGGCGAGCACTCGTACTAAATTTGTGTGCTTGTACCGTTAGCTTCTGCGCCAACTCCCCATCGCCAAGTATCTTGAGAGGTTTGTCCTTGTGAATAATTCGTGCTGCTATTAGCTGTTCAAGAGTTACCTCATTGTTATAAGCAAGATGCTCAAGATCTTCCACATTAAGAACTTGGTATTCAACACGCCAGCGATTCTTAAACCCTCGCAAGTAGGGCAAACGTTGGACAAGACGATTCTGACCACCTTCAAAGGTGCGGTATGGATTGGGTCCCGAACGGGATTTTTGCCCCATCATACCTTTACCACCAGTCTTGCCTTTGCCAGAACCTGCACCTCGACCAATGCGTTTGCGTGGACGGCGTGATCCTGGTGCTGGTTTTAAATCATGAAGCTTCATGGATCTATCCTCTGATTGTAGGCATTTCGCATGTCAGGTGCGCTGTTACATTATACAGCGTTGTCAGAAATCTCTTCGACATTGACTAAATGCCTCACCTTAAACACCATACCACGAATAGCTGGTGTATCATTCTTGACCACAACACTGTTTAATTTATAAAGACCAAGTGAACGGACCGTATCTTTCTGATCTTTACTATACCCTATTGAACTTTTAACATATGTAATACGTAACTTCGACATTACTCGTTGACCTCCTGTGTTCTCACACGGAGTGAGCGGCGTCGACGAAGCTCCTGCGGAGTCATATCGCGGCGACGGGCCTGCTCTTCTAACGATGTCAGTTCGCTTAAAGCTTTAAATGTTGCTTTCACCACATTGACGGCGTTATTACTACCATATCGCTTTGACAACACATCTTTGATGCCTGCTAACTCGACAACACGACGTACAGCTGGACCTGCAATAATTCCTGTCCCAGGAGCGGCTGGGAGCAAGCGAACTTTTGATGATGAAAATCGTGTTTCAACTTCGTGTGGTATTGTGGTATTCACCAATGGGATTTTGATGACATTCTTGCGGGCAGCTTCAGTACCTTTACGAATAGCTTCAGGTACTTCACGCGATTTGCCCATACCGATTCCGATGTGGCCTTGTCCATCACCAACCACAACGACAGTACTAAAGCTAAATGTACGGCCACCTTTGACCACTTTTGCAACGCGATTAATTTGAACAACTCGCTCATCGAGTTCGAGATTTTCTGGGTTGATTCGTTTGCGTATCACGCTACCTCCACTGATCCTATGCCTGCTATAAGCAGAAGCAAGGCCTGTGCATAACTATTTAAAACTGTAAACCTGCCTCGCGTGCTGCATCGGCTAAAGCCCGAACGCGACCATGATATTTGAAGCCACCGCGATCAAAAACGACTCTCGTGATGCCAGCTTTTTGTGCACGATCAGCTACAAGTTTTCCGACAGCTTTGGCCTGCTCAGTCTTGGTATCACCATTCAGCTGACTTGCGAGTTCACGATCTGTGGTTGATGCTGCAACGAGTGTGTTCCCAACACTATCATCGATCACTTGAGCATAAATATGAACGTTACTACGAAAAACGCATAGTCTTGGGCGCTCTGATGAGCCCTCCACATACTTCCGAACCCGCTTGTGACGCCGCAGACGTAGCTCTCGTGGTGTTCGTTTTCCCATGCTGTGCTCCTTGCAACAGAGATTATATCCCCTGTCGAACTATGATAAGGAATGGCAGTTTGTACGCTGCATTTATTATTTCGTCTTACCAGCTTTGCCAGCCTTGCGACGAATGTGTTCTTCCTTGTACTTTATTCCGTACCCTTTGTAGGGCTCTGGACGACGTAGCTGCCGTATCTTTGCTGCTTGTTCGCCAACCATCTGTTTGTGGATACCACTAACTATCACTTGTTGTGGATCGTTTGCACTTCGTCGCTCCGGTACTTCAAACGTAATACCTTCTGGCGGATCAATATTCACCGGATGTGAAAAACCGATCTGTAATATCAGTGTGTTGCCCTCACGCTTAGCGCGATATCCGACCCCATTGAGTTCAAGGATACGTTGAAAACCGTCTGTTACTCCCGTAACCATATTAGCAAGAAGTGAGCGTGTGAGTCCGTGTAACTCACGGTGTTTACGCTGATCTGATGGTCGTTGTACCAACAGAGAGTCATCTTCTCGTTTGATAATCATATCCTCTGGAAGCTGATCTTCAAGTTGCCCTTTTGGCCCCTTGACGCTCACAAAGTTGCTTTCAGTAATGTTCACCTCTACACCTTTGGGAAGAGGGATTGGTTGTTTACCGATACGTGACATAAGAGAACCCTTTCCCTATTACCAAACATAACATAATACTTCGCCACCGACATGCTCTTGCCAGGCTTCGTGTCCTGCAAGAACGCCTTTCGGTGTTGAAAGTATGCTTAATCCCAACCCATTACGTACCCGTGGAATATCTGCATAACCAGTATAGATACGCAATCCCGGTCGACTTACACGCCGTAATCCGGTAATAACAGGCTGTTTATCATTCGTGTATTTTAGTGTGATAACGAGTTTGTTTTGTGGTTTTTGCTCTTGAAGCTCATAATCACGGACAAAACCTTCTCGTTTTAAGATATCAGCTATTGCTAATTTCATTTTTGATGATGGCATACTCACATGAGGGTGACGTGCCATACACGCGTTGCGGATACGTGTTAGCATATCTGCGATTGGATCATTGACAACGCTCACAGCGCTCCTCCTTGGAGACCAGATCGGTCATGGTTTTATAGCTATTGACACAGGCAGGTAGACATAATAATATATCTTTGGCCTGCTCTGATCAAGAATCGTGAGTGTTTGCCGCGGTTGTGCGACACGCTCAGATCTGTATGAAATGAGCTAATCATTGAACGGCATTCCCATACGCTTCAATAGCGCGTAGCCCTGTTCATCGTTTGCTGCACTTGTTACAATAGCCACTTCTAATCCGCGGATCTTGTCAACCTTGTCGTAGTCGATCTCAGGAAAGATGATCTGTTCGCGTAGCCCAAGGCTATAATTACCACGACCATCAAACGAACTTCTACTGACTCCGCGAAAGTCTCGAATACGTGGAAGTGCCAAGTTCACGAACCGGTCAACAAAATCGTACATCATGGTATTGCGTAGTGTGACCATTGCACCAATGGCCATTCCGGTACGTAATTTGAACGATGCGATAGATTTTTTCGCACGTGTTACCACAGGACGCTGACCGCTAATTAAACTCAGATCCTCGATTGCTGCATCTAAGGCTTTGGGATTCTGGAGTGCCTCACCTAGTCCAATGTTCAATACTACTTTTTGTAGGCGTGGAGCCTGCATAATACTTTTGAAATTGAACTCTTGTACAAGCGCTGGAGCGATTTCGTTTAAATATACTTCTTTTAGACGCGATGCCATATATGCTCCTCAAAGATAGAGAAAACTGTTAGTTGTTTTCTCGGGTCTATTCGTTTGAACGAATGACCTTCAATATCACTTAACTCACAATCTCCGAGTCGCAAGCCTTACAGTAACGTACCTTGCGTGGGCGTCCTTTATGATCTAATTCTTCCAGAAAACGTTGTCCTGTACGGGTTGCGCGTTGGCATTTAGGACAGATAAGCATCACATTTGATACGTGAACAGGGGCCTCAAACTCGATAATACCCCCCGGACGCCCTGGGCCACGTTGCTTGGTGTGTCGTTTTACAATGTTCAAGCCTTCAACCACAACACGCTGGGTCCGAGGTTGTGCTTGCTTGATTTTGCCACGTTTCCCTTTTTCTTTACCCGTAATGATCATAACTTCATCGCCAGTTTTAACGTGCATATCCACCCCTCTTTGTTGGTTAATACTAATGGATTAAGATTGCTACTTTGCTCAATCCTACCCATAGTGTGGTTGAGTTTATAAGACTTCTGGTGCTAACGAAACAATCCGCATGAAGGCTTTTTCACGTAGTTCGCGGGCAACTGGCCCAAAGATACGTGTGCCACGTGGGTTGTTTTCTTTTCCGGTCAAAATAACGGCTGCATTGTCATCGAACCGTATGTGTGAGCCATCTGGACGACCATATTCTTTGGCTGTACGTACAATAACTGCACGAATAACATCGCCTTTCTTAACGGAGCCACCTGGTGCGGCTTCCTTGACTGAGGCGATAATGATGTCACCGACGCGCCCATAACGGACACGTGAGCCTCCCAGTACTCGGATACACATAATCTCTTTTGCGCCGGTGTTGTCGGCAACTTTCAGACGTGTTTGTGGTTGTATCATTAGACTTCCTCCACACTCTGAACAACTTCAACAACTTCCCAGCGTTTGGTCTTGCTTAATGGGCGTGTTTCACCGATTCGCACAATATCACCTTCACGACACTGGTTTGTCTCGTCGTGGGCGTGGAATCGATTAGTTTTTCGGATAATTTTGCGATACAGTCGGTGCGGTTTCAAATAATCTACTGCGACAACAACTGTTTTATTCATCTTATTGCTTACCACACGACCGACTTTATATTGTCGCCGTCCACTGGACATAATGACACTCCTCAGACGAGTAATATAGTAAAACTACTAATGAGCGATGGAGACAGTGTTATTGTATTCCTAGCTCACGTTCGCGCAGAATAGTTTTAATACGAGCTATTTCACGCTTTACTGTCTTTGGACGACCACTCGCTGTCATTTTGCCCATGACTTGTTGAAAGCGTAGGTTGAATAATTCCTCGTGGCGTTCTTCGATCAGATCGCGTAGTTCATCCGTTTCCATATTGCGTAATTCTTGGGGCGTCATTCGGTTGCCTCCATTTCCTCACGCGTCAGGATTTTGCATTTGACGGGCATTTTTTGTGCTGCACGACGGAGCGCCTCAAGTGCTAGCTCAGAACGTACACCACCCAACTCAAACATAATGCGCCCTGGCTTGACCACCGCAACATAGTGATCAACTGCACCTTTGCCTTTCCCCATACGGGTTTCAGCTGGTTTCCGCGTCATTGGTTTGTCGGGAAAAATGCGAATCCACACTTTACCACCACGACGGATATAGTTGGTAATCGAACGTCGGGCAGCTTCAATCTGTCGACTCGTGATCCATGAGGGTTCAAGGGCCATCAAGGCATACTCGCCATAGACCATCGTATTTCCACGATGCGCTTTTCCGCGTATTTTTCCCTTGTGCTGCTTGCGATACTTAAACCGCTTGGGCATCAGCATGATCGTTGCTCCTTTTACCCGCGCGAGCGGTTCTGTCCACCACCTCGCCCACCACGTGAACGACGTCGTGATCGTTCCTCATCCTGAGGTGGCCGGGGTGCCGCTGTCTGTAACTGAGGAACTCTTGCTTGGTCTGGGAAAATCTCCCCTTTGTAAATCCATACTTTAACCCCGATACGACCGAACGTGGTGTGTGCGTGTACCTGGGCATAATCAATATCGGCGCGCAGGGTGTGGCGTGGCACTCGGCCATCTTTCTCAATGACTGAGCGGCGCATTTCAGCTCCACCCAATCGCCCACTGCATTGGATCATGACGCCCTGCGCACCGAGACGCATAGCACGTTGCACGGCCTGCTTCATAGCACGCTTATACGAAATACGTTTGGTGATCTGCTCACCAATACTTTCGCCTACCAATTGAGCATCAAGTTCAGGCTGATGAATTTCCTGAATATTAAGCTTGACCTTTTTACCAGTCCGCTTTTGGAGCGCATTGGTCAGCTCTTCTACTTTGGTCCCACGCTTCCCAATCACAATACCTGGTTTGGCTGTATGAACTGTCACATCAATTTTGTTTGCTGACCGTTCTATTTCTACCCGGGCGACACCTGCGTTGGCGAGCTCACTCATAACGGTATCGCGCAGCACCATATCTTCGTGCAACTGGTCTGCATAATTGCGGTCTGAATACCACTTTGACTGCCAGTCTTTGATATAACCAAGCCGGAAGCCAATTGGATGTACTTTACGTCCCATTTAGAGCTCCTCACCATCGTCGACTATCACAGTAATGTGAGTCGTCCGTTTGTTAATACGGTCAGCCCGACCACGTGCACGTGGCATAAAACGCTTCAGAATAGGCCCAGCATCAGCATAAATTGCCTTGATCTTGAGATCATCTGGCACCATATCGAAGTTGTTTTCCGCATTAGCTGCGGCTGATTTGATTGTTCGTGCAATCTCTCGTGCTGCCTTGTGCGGCATATATTCAAGGATTGACAATGCCCGATCAACAGGTTTTCCTCGTACAAGATCAAGCACTGGGCGTACTTTTGTCGGTGACATACGTACGTATTTAGTTACAGCTTTGGCTTCCATCGCTATTTCATCTTCCCACGCTTGTCGGCTTTTTTGCCACCATGGCCTCGGAAGAGTCGTGTTGGTGCAAATTCACCGAGTTTGTGTCCAACCATATTTTCTGTGACATAGACTGGCACATGATTTTTACCATTGTGAACCGCAATTGTGTGCCCGACCATTTGAGGGAAGATCGTGGACGCACGTGACCACGTCCGTAATGCACGTTTGTCTTTGTTACGATTCATTTCCTCAATACGCCTGAGGAGCTTCATATCTACGTATGGGCCTTTTTTAGATGAGCGTGCCATATAGCTTCAATATCCTTCCGTTATATGGACGAAGGTGAAGGTGAAGCATCAGCCTCGTACCTTCGGTGAACACCATGTTCACATCCCAATTATTACTTCTTGCGCCGACGAATAATAAACCGATCAGTGCGTGCATTATTGCGTGTTCGTACACCACGGGCCGGCTTCCCCCACTTGGTCTTAGGAGTGCTCATACCAACTGGTGCACGTCCTTCACCACCACCGTGTGGATGGTCGCGTGGGTTCATCACAGTGCCGCGAACGGTTGGTCGTCGACCTTTCCAGCGATTACGCCCAGCTTTCCCAACGCGAATGTTTTGATGCTCAACATTGCCAACCTGACCAATCGTTGCCGCACAATTGGTATGAACTATTCGTGTTTCGCCAGAAGGCATACGAAGTGTTGCGTAATTTCCTTCTTTTGCGACAAGCTGTGCAGAGGCGCCAGCACTGCGTACCATAACGCCGCCACGGCCTATTTGTAGCTCAATGTTGTGCACTTGAGTACCAAGCGGGATATTACGTAATGGTAAGGTATTCCCCACTCGAATATCAGCAGTTGGTCCGCTCATTACGGTGTCACCAACCTTCAATCCAACTGGTGCAAGAATGTAGCGTTTTTCACCATCAGTGTAGTGCAACAACGCAATGCGTGCTGTGCGATTCGGGTCATACTCAATCGCCGCGACTTTGGCCGGAATATCAATTTTGTTGCGCTTAAAGTCGACAATACGATAATAGCGCTTGTGACCACCACCGCGGTGTCGCACTGTGATACGGCCACGATTGTTACGCCCAGCCTTCTTGCGAATCGGCTCGAGCAGCGATTTCTCAGGCTTTTTCTTGGTGATTTCCTCGAAGGTTGCAACTGACATGTTTCGGCGACCTGGCGAGGTTGGTTTGTAACGTCGTACAGGCATGATTTATCTCCGCGAAAGTAGCAGATGTGTCGTGTTTATGTGTACACGCTCACGTAGTGACTACTTAGATTACATACTCTCGAATAAATCGATACGGTCGCCTTCGATTAACGTAACAACCGCTTTCTTCCAGCCAGATGTATATCCCACGTTTCGTCCGCGTCGACGCAATTTACCACGCATATTCATGGTGTGCACTTTAGTGACACTCACTTTAAAGATGGTCTCAATCGCGTGTTTGATCTGCGGTTTGGTCGCATTACGATCAACCTCGAATGAGTATTTGTTATACATCATGAGGTTGGTGTTTTTTTCTGTGATAAGAGGACGGATAATGACTTGATGTGGTAACATAAACTAAACCTCCTCGGTCGAGTCGTCGGCAGCATCTGCCTGTGCTTCGTTGGTGGTTGGTGTCTCCGCATCAGTCTGTTCGGTCACTATCATTCCATTTACGCTCAAAAAGCTGTCGATCACATCAATGGCTGGTTGAGCAATGAGAATATTGTCAAAGCGCAACAAATCAACAACGTTCAGATAATTCGCAAGAAGCGTTTTGACTTTGGGTATGTTATTGGCCGACCGTTGTATCTGTTCGTCTTTCTGCCCAAGTACGATTAATGTGCTTCCTTCGAGTTCAAGCGAAGACAAACACGCCACCATATCTTTCGTGCGTGGCTGGTCAAAGGATAATGTGTCGATGAATCGAATATTATCGCCAGCATACTTTGCCGAGAGCGCAGAACGTACCGCTAATCGACGCATTTTACGGGGCATCGATTGCCGATACGAGCGTGGGTGTGGTCCGTGTGCAACGCCCCCGCCTTTTCGGTGTGGTGCACGAGCAGCGCCTTGTCGGGCTCGCCCCGTGCCCTTCTGGCGATACAGCTTTCGTGTACTTCCAGCGACTTCGCTACGTGTCAAGGTGTCATGTGTTCCCAGACGTGCATTCGCTTGCTGTCGTATCATTGCTTGGTGCATAACTGGCACATTTGGTGTGATACCGAAAACAGATGCATCTAGCTGAATAGTACCGACTTGTTTGCCAGACTGATTGTAGAGTGGTGCTTCCATCGTATACCTCTAATTACTCGCTACTCTTTACGGCCCGGCGTACCATAACAAGACTATTCTTTGCACCTGGTACAGAGCCACGTACCAGTAGTAAATGTCTGTCCGGAATAACTTCAACAACATCAAGATTTTGAATAGTGACACGTTGGTTACCCATACGCCCAGCCATTCGTGTATTTTTCCAGACACGGCCTGGTGTTGTACCGGCACCAACGGAACCTGGTGCACGCAAACGGTCACTTTGTCCATGTGTTCGTGGACCGCCTCTAAAGCCGTGGCGCTTCACCACACCTTGGAAACCGCGACCTTTGGTAACACCAGTAACATCAATTTTTTGCCCTGCTTCGAATATGTCAACATCCAAGACCTGACCCACCTCATATTCTTCGGCATTGTCAGCTTGAAACTCTCGCAGATGGCGCACGAGGCGACCAGCACCTGCAAGATGACCCTGCTGTGGTTTTGTTAAGCTTTTAGCTTTCACGTCACCAAAGCCAATTTGTACGGCTGCATATCCATCACGATCCTGTGTGCGGATCTGTGTGACAACGCAAGGGCCAACTTCCAGGACAGTAACGGGGATAGCTTCGCCGGTAGGGCCAAATATTTGTGTCATGCCAATTTTGCGACCTAAAAGACCTTTAATCACAATACACCTCCACAGCTTACGGACTTATGAACATACATCTGCCGCAGCGGCTGCGTCTTCAGCAAAAAAGAAGAGGAGTAACAACAGAGTAATGAGTAATGGTACCTCTTAACTTTTTATGCTTAGATTTCCCATACGTTTTTGTTAGAGCTTAATCTCAATATCCACACCTGCGGGCAGATTAAGCTTCATCAGTGCATTAATCGTCTGTTGGCTTGGATCAAGCACGTCAATGAGTCGTTTATGCGTGCGAATTTCGAACTGTTCCTGCGAATCTTTGTCAATGAATGGCCCGCGAATGACACTAAATTTCTCGATTTTGGTTGGCAGTGGTACTGGACCAGCAACCAGTGCTCCTGTACGTTCAGCCGCCTCAACGATCTGACGTGCCGACTGATCGAGAATTTTATGGTCATACGCTTTAAGGCGAATACGCACTTTCTGTTTCGCCATGTTTGCTCCTGTACTACAGCGAACGACATATGAAACGCGAAGCAATTAACTTCGCGTTTCGTAATTTCTACTACTTGGTAATCGTGGTCACGACCCCGGCCCCGACGGTGCGGCCCCCTTCGCGAATAGCGAAGCGTAAGCCTTCCTCAATGGCCACCGGGACGATGAGTTCCACATCCATCTCCACGTTGTCTCCCGGCATCACCATCTCCATCCCTTCTGGCAGCCCAATATTCCCGGTCACATCCGTAGTACGGATGTAGAACTGCGGGCGATAGCCGCGGAAGAATGGGGTGTGCCGTCCGCCTTCTTCTTTCTTCAACACGTACACATTCGCTTTGAACTTCTTGTGCGGGTGGATGCTGCCTGGCACCGACAACACCTGGCCACGCTCCACATCGGTGCGCTCAATGCCGCGCAACAGACAGCCCACGTTATCGCCTGCCAGGCCCTCGTCCAGCGTCTTCTGGAACATCTCGACCCCGGTGACGACCGTCTTGCGGGGGACTTCCTCGCTCATGCCGACAATCTCAATGGTTTCGCCGGTCTTGACCTTGCCGCGCTCGACGCGTCCGGTGACCACCGTGCCACGTCCCTTGATGCCAAACACGTCCTCAATCGGCATCAGGAAGGGCTGGTCAATCGCGCGGTCGGGGGTGGGGATGTAGCTATCGACGGCCTCCATCAAGTCCAGAATGGGCTTGTACTCGGGGGCCTCGATATCCGTCGAGGTGCACTCCAACGCGACCAAGCCGGAGCCCCGGATAATCGGAATATCATCACCAGGGAACTCATAGCTGGCGAGCAGCTCACGCAGTTCGAGTTCGACGAGTTCGAGCAGTTCCTCATCGTCCATCATATCGACTTTATTGAGGAAGACGACCATGGCGGGCACCTGTACCTGCCGGGCCAGCAAGATGTGCTCGCGGGTTTGGGGCATAGGACCATCGGGGGCCGAGACAACCAGGATCGCCCCATCCATCTGGGCCGCACCGGTAATCATATTCTTGATATAGTCGGCGTGACCGGGGCAGTCGACGTGGGCATAGTGCCGATTTTCGGTTTGATACTCCACGTGGCGAATGGCGATGGTAATGCCCCGTGCGCGCTCTTCCGGCGCGTTATCGATCTGGTCATAGGCGGTATACTGGGCCGCCCCGCGCATCGCCAGCACTTTGGTGATGGCAGCGGTCAGTGTGGTTTTGCCATGGTCCACGTGCCCGATGGTTCCCACATTCAGATGCGGTTTGGTGCGCTCAAACTTTTGCTTTGCCATGAGAATGAAGCTCCTTCTAACATTAACAGCTAGATCTTTTGCCTATTTGGTTTCACATGTAGTCTGACTGGCCAATAGTAAAGCACCGCAGCTACCCGTTTTGTTTGGCGATAATTTCTTGTGCCAAGTTGTCCGACAGTGGTTGGTAGTATGCAAACTCCATCGACGATGCTGCACGCCCTTGTGTAAGAGAGCGGAGTGTCGTTGTATAACCAAACATCGAAGACAGAGGTACGAATGCACGCACAACTTGCGAATTGGAACGTGCCTCAATACCCTCAACTTGCCCACGACGAGAGTTTACATCGCCAATGACTGTACCGAGGAAATCTTCTGGCGTGACAACCTCAATCCGCATGATGGGCTCAAGAAGCACAGGAGCCCCCTTACGTACACCGTCTTTTAAAGCCATAGAGGCTGCAATCTTAAACGCCATTTCTGAAGAGTCTACCTCGTGATAAGACCCATCATACAGATTGGCTTTAATATCGACCACTGGGAAACCTGCAAGAACGCCTGTCTCCATAGCCTCTCTAATACCCTGTTCAACCGGATTGATGTATTCTCTAGGAATAGATCCGCCGACGATAGTACTGATAAATTCAAACCCTTTACCACGCTCTTGTGGCTCGAACTTGATCTTAACGTGACCATATTGGCCTTTACCACCAGACTGGCGTACAAATTTTGTTTCAATGTCGGCAGGTTTGCTGATAGACTCACGGTAGGCTACTTGAGGCTTACCAATATTAGCCTCTACCTTGTATTCTCGCTTCATACGATCAGCAATAACTTCAAGATGAAGCTCACCCATACCTGCAATGATTGTCTGCCCCGTTTCGTGGTTGGTGCTTACCCGGAATGTAGGATCTTCTTCACTCATACGCGAGAGTGCGGTGCTTAGTTTGTCTTGATCAGATTTTGTTTTAGGCTCCACAGCAAGCTGAATGACCGGTTCTGGGAAGCGAATACTTTCCAGAACAATCGCGTTTTCTGGATCACAAATCGTGTCGCCAGTAAAACTATGTTTGGGGCCAATCATCGCTGCAATGTCACCGGCGTAGACTTCTTTAATATCTTCACGGTGATTGGCGTGCATTTGCACTAGTCGCCCTACCCGCTCTCGTTGATTGCGCGTTGTGTTCAGCACATACGAACCGGCTTCTATTTTGCCGGAGTACACACGAAAGTAGGCCAGCTTCCCAACATATGGATCTGCGACAATCTTGAAAACCAAACCAGCAAAGGGGACATTTTCATCAGCTTTGCGGTCAAATAACTCTACACCTTCATCTCCGGCAACTTCACCTGGTAAAGTACCAGTGATCGCAGGAACATCCATCGGTGACGGCAGATAGGCCACAACTGCATCAAGTACACGTTGAACACCCTTATTTTTGAGAGCAGCACCACAAAGAACTGGCACAACTTTTCCTTCAAGTGTGGCCTGTCGCAGTGCACGGGTCAACTCTTCTGGTGAAAGTTCTTCGCCCTCCAGATAGAGAAGCATGAGCTCATCATCTGTTTCAGCAATAGCTTCCACCATTTCGTGACGCATGGCTGCAGCTTTTTCTGCAATCTCACTAGGAATGTCTTCGGTTTCCTCACGTTTACCTGCATCATCAAGATAAAGAACAGCTTTATTCGTGATGAGATCGACAATACCGCGGAAGGAGTCTTCTGCGCCGATAGGAAACTGAATAGGCACTGGTTTCGCACCAAGTCGATCTTTGATCATTTGAATGGTACGTTCAAAGTTTGCTCCAGTACGATCCATCTTGTTTACAAAGCAGATACGAGGAACATTGTATTTATCAGCCTGTCGCCATACAGTTTCAGATTGTGGCTCAACCCCTGCAACAGCATCGAATACGACGACACCTCCATCGAGTACACGGAGTGAACGCTCTACTTCAGCGGTGAAGTCCACGTGACCAGGAGTATCGATAATATTAATGCGATGATCTTTCCAAGCAGCAGTAGTGGCAGCAGACGTGATGGTAATACCACGTTCACGTTCCTGCTCCATGTGGTCCATAACTGCAGTGCCTTCATGAACTTCGCCAAGCTTATAACTGCGACCAGTGTAGAAAAGGATGCGTTCAGTCGTCGTCGTCTTTCCCGCATCGATATGTGCAATAATGCCGATATTTCGGACTTTTTCTAATGGGATTTCTCGTGCCATACTGCTTATATATCTCCTCGACGACGTAACTCGATGTCGTGTAATCGCCGCAGAACAGAATGTGTGTTCGTGTTGGTTTCTATACCAGTATCATTCAAGCTTTCTGCTGATGCACAACTGAGTAGGTTGTTATTAAAATCGACCATAATGTGAGAATGCACGGTTGGCTTCTGCCATACGCTGCACATCCTCTTTCCGCTTAATGGTAGTGCCTGTGTTGTTATATGCGTCAACAAACTCATTGGCCAGACGTTCGTGCATGGGGCGCCCACTGCGATTCCGTGCTGATCCCAGAAGCCAGCGCATAGCAAGCGTTTGCCTTCGTTCGCTTTTGACTTCAACAGGAACCTGATAGGTTGCTCCACCAACACGTCGTGGCTTGACTTCGATGGCTGGCCCTGCATTGCGGATAGCAACATCGAAAACTTCCATTGGCTCTTTCTTCAACCGATCTGCAGCAAGATCAAGTGCTTGGTACACGATTCGCTCTGCAACTGTTTTCTTCCCACGTTGCATGAGTTTATTGATTAATTGTTGCACTGCAACGCTATTATGGCGTGCATCTGGTGGCGTTATACGCTTTTTAATAGTCCCTCGACGCGGCATATGTAACCTCGTGCTCCCTATCCTGATACATGTTATGACGGTATATAAATGAGACTCATTAATTTATCGACGTGCTGGACCGCTCGTTTTCTTTGTCCCGTATTTTGATCGTCCCTGTTTCCGATTAGAAACACCTTGTGTATCAAGTGCACCACGTACAATGTGATAACGGACACCGGGAAGATCCTTCACACGACCACCACGAATCAGCACAACTGAGTGTTCCTGTAGGTTATGGCCTTCTCCAGGAATATATGCTGTGACCTCCATCTGATTAGATAGGCGAACACGAGCAATCTTACGCAGGGCTGAATTTGGCTTCTTCGGCGTCATAGTTCGCACTTGTGTACAGACACCACGTTTTTGTGGTGAACCTTTTCCTCTGGTGAGCTTGCCCTTGAGCGTGTTGTACGTAAAGCGCAGTGCTGGTGCTTTGGTTTTCTTGGTTACTGGCTTACGTGGTTTACGAATCAGCTGATTGATCGTTGGCATTCTCGATCCTATCCGTCTTCATTTTGTTTTTTACAAATAATTTCAGATATCTACCCAATACCATCTGATGCATTTTGTAAAAAGACAACTACCTTCTTTTAGCAACAAAATAGTGAACCCCTTTCTGGTCATAACTTATGTCATGCCTTAGATAGAGTTCATTGCTACTTTGTTTGCCGCGCTTTCACACAGCAGTTGAGGAGTATAACATAGCTACATAACTATGTCAAACATTATACAGTGGCCATTTCCCTCTGTATTGACGGAAGATTTGCTAACTCTTTTGAATACTCTAAATAGTTTTTTCAGCACTGCTTACGGTATAGGATGGTATAATAAGTTTAAGCAGGTGTATCTAACTCTATGTAACTGATATTTACTCCTTTATCTATTATGGCGTCTATTTTTTGATGTACTGTTTTGAGGGCTTGCAAACATACTCAAAGCTAGAACGCATGAGGCACTGTTATGCCTACCTTGACCTTTATCCTCGGTATGGAACGGTTCAATGAGCATATCTGGGATGTGGTGCGAACACGATTGGGTACTGATACTATTGATGTGCGGTTGTTACGCTTTCATGATGGTCATGTTGAACAACGTGATCCAGCATTAGTAACTGCAATTGCCGAAGCCGATGTGCTTTTTATTACCCTCATTAATGCACGTGCCCAAGCTGATTGGTTAGCAGACCTCATCGCAAACCATCAGGTTCCGACGGTCTTTGCGTTTGAGAGCATGCCTGAGGTGATGGCACTCACGCAGGTGGGTACATATCGTGTGACTGAAGGGCGAGGTAGCCTACCAAAACCAATGAAAGCGCTGCTCCAGCTGATTACCCGAGGGCGCGATGAAGACACACTCTACGCCTACACCAAACTGACTAAGCTAACAGCAAAACTGTTACCACTAATGCCCGCCAAACTGGCCGATTTTCGCACATGGTTAAGTGTCAATCTGTATTGGAACCAACCAGATGCAGCCAATCTTACTCAGATGGTCCGTCTGATTCTACGTGATTGTCTTGGCCAGCCGCTGGATGTTGCTCCTGTTCAGACTATCCCTATGATGGGATGTTTCCATCCTGCCAGTACAAAGCTGTTTGCTGATCCTCCAGCGTATCTACGCTGGGCCAAAAAGACGAAATGCTATCGTAAGGGTCAACCACTTGTGGCCGTGTTAGGTTTTCGCAAGCATGTGGTGCAAGAACAACGCTATCTTGGTGATCTGGTCACCACATTGGAACGCTACAATCTGGCGGTCTTGCCCATCTTTGTGAGTGGGATAGAAGCGCATGTAGCAGTGCGTGAGTGGCTTACACGGCAGCCTGTTGATGCTATCGTTAATACAATGGGTTTCCCCCTGGTTGGTGGTCCTGCTGGCTCAACCAAGCCGGGGCAGCACCAGGCAAAAGCAAGCGATCTGCTCAGTGGCATTGATGTCCCTTATATGGTTGCCCAACCGCTGCAAATGCAGGATGAGGGGCAGTGGCATACCTACGGTGTTGCGCCAATGCAAGCAGTCATTATGTATGATTTGCCAGAGATGGATGGCAGTATTGCACCGGTGGTCTTGGGCGCTATTCAAAAGCAGCAGATTGTGGCGACTCCAAGTCGGCTCGAGCGAGCGGCGCAGCAGATTAAACATTGGGTGCATTTGCGGCACACACCTGCTATAGATCGGCGTGTGGCTATTGTGCTCTACAACTACCCTCCCGGTCTGGGCAAGCTTGCTACCGCCGCACTGCTCGATGTCCCCACGTCTTTGTTTGCCCTGCTCAAAAAGCTACGCGAGGCTGGCTATCACACAGGCGACTTGCCTGCTTCTGTCGATGAACTAGCCCACAAGTTGGCACAATTGGAACAGCATGATAGTGGTATACCAATGCCCCTGCGCGACTACCATCGAGTTGTTCCAGCCAATCAGGCTCGGCGTGTCGATGATTATTGGGGGATGCCGCCAGGGGAAATTGCGCCCGCTGGGCCAGAGGCGCTCCGCATTGATGGTTTTCAGCTAGGAAATATCTTTGTTGGAGTACAACCACCAATGGGGATTCCGGGTGACCCAATGCGCCTGTTATTTGATCGTTCCTTTACGCCCCATCATCAGTATATCGGTTTCTACCGCTGGCTTTCTGAGGTGTGGAAGGCTGATGCATTGCTGCACTTTGGCATGCATGGCACCTCTGAGTGGATGCCGGGACTACAACTCGGTTTGACTGAGCAGTGCTGGCCAGATGTGTTGCTGGGAGCAAAACCTAACCTCTATCTGTATCCGCTCAACAATCCGGCAGAGGCGGCGATTGCCCGACGACGTGGCTACGCGACCATTGTGAGTCATGCGGTGCCGCCGTATGCGCGTGCAGGGCTGTACAAGCAATTGGCCCAGATACGTGCTGAACTTGACTCGAATGAAGCAGGTCAGGAATTGGAGCTTGACCTGCCGGATCTGCCACGTGCTGAGGGTGAATCCTGGCCAGCATATACGCAACGGGTGCGTGCGTATCTCGATCAGCTGGAGCAGCGCCTGATTATTGATGGACTCCATGTGCTTGGTCGTGCGCCGGGCTCTGATCGGGCAGCCACACTGATCGAAGCAGCGCTCGATGTTTCACGTGATGGGGCGCCAGGGCTTTCTGAACTGCTCCAGAGCGTTGGCGTTGATGCCAGCAACGTTCCACCTGCACGCCGCGAGATGGTCTATCGCGCGGTTTTGGTAGATACCCCGGTCACATCAGTCTGGCAGGATGTGCTGGACGCATATGGTCAGCCTACCATGAGCCATAGTGAAGATCTATTACCTCAGCTTGCCCATCTGATTGAGCATGGCCGCCTCTTGCGGGATCGGCTTACCCAGAGTACGGCTGAGATGGATGTGTTGTTGCATGCACTGGAGGGCGGCTATGTGAAGCCTGCGCCTGGTGCTGATCCGGTGCGTGCTGGAGCGGCAGCGCTGCCCAGTGGACGCAATATCCACAGTGTTGATCCATGGCGCTTGCCTTCTGACAGCGCGTATGCACGTGGGAGTGCTCTGGCTGAAGCATTGCTGCGTCGTCATGTCGAGGATGCAGGGTGCTATCCACAGACTGTCGCACAAACACTATGGGCGCTTGATACCATTAAGACGGAGGGAGAGAGCCTGGCGGTTGTGTTGACACTCGTGGGGGCACGACCTGCGCGTGACGGGCAGGGCAAGATCTGGCGCTATGAGTTGATACCACTGGCTGAATTGGGCCGACCTCGCGTTGATGTTTTGCTTGATATCAGTAGTATCTTCCGGGATACCTTCCAAATGAGTCTGGACTTGCTCGACGATCTCTTCCGCAGGGCTGCGTCAGCCGACGAGCCTCTTGAGCAGAACTATGTACGAGCACATACACTACATTTATGTGAGCAGGGGCGCAGTTGGGAACAGGCGACGGCACGTATCTTTACTCAAGCGCCCGGCCAATATGGCACTGGTGTTGATGAGCAGATCGAAGCAAGTGCATGGGAGGAGACCACCCAACTGACTGAGACCTACCTCCATCGTGGCGGTCATACCTATGGTGGTGGGCGTGCTGGTACACCAGAGACCGAGACCTTACGCGGTCTGCTTGGCACGGTTGATCGTGTGTTTCAGGCTATCGATAGTGTCGAATACGGCCTTACAGATATGCAGCATTATTATGGGCATAGTGGTGCGTTACAACTCGCAGCGCGTCATGTACAGGATGGCCGATCTCCCCGTTTAACGTATGCTGATGTTGGGGCAGGTTTTTCGGCGACTCATACCCCATCGCTGCGTGATGCTGATGAGTTATTGCGGATCGAAGCACGCAGCAAGTTACTCAATCCCCGCTGGTATGAAGGAATGTTGTCGCACGGGTATGCTGGTACAGCAGAAATTGGCAACCGTTTTACCTACCTACTGGGATGGGGGGCAGTCACCGATAGTGTTGATGCGTGGATCTTCGATGCTGCTGCGTCAACCTTTATTCTCGATGCGGAGATGCGGGCGCGACTGGAAGCGGCCAATCCTCTAGCAGTGCGTAATGCAGTTGCCCGGCTGCTAGAAGCGAATGGTCGTGGTTTATGGCCTGCTGATGAAGATGTTATTGATCAACTGCAATCGATTTATGGTGATCTGGAAGACCAACTTGAAGCAATATCAACACGGTAGTTTTCCCATATACAGAGACATCGGTGTATACTGTGCAGAACATAATATAGTGGGATTATTTGGTCTATAGGAAAGATTGAGGATTTGTATGCACGTAACGCTACTCACTCGAACCTCGCGTTTGTTGCGCTCCTTTACTGTATGGTTGCTTGTGTTGCTGATTGGTACGTTGGTCCTTGCCGCTTGTCAATCGCCTGAAGGGAATGAAGCGGCTCAGAATGAGTCGACAGATGTACCAACCGATGCTGTCGAAACGGAAGAGACTGCGGAAACTCCTGATGAGTCTCCAGATGCTACGTCTGCTCCTGAAACAGAGGAAGAGGCTACAACACCTGTGGAAGGTGACCAGCCAGTGCAGATTACTGGCACCTTTGAATATACCAACGATATCATCGTCGATTACTATGTGGAGCACGCCGTCGCGCTGATCGATATGACTGGTTTTGTAGAGCGTGACCAGGAATGGGAAATTCCGGTTGAGTCACAGGTCCTGGGCTATCTTGACATCACTGAGGAGGAGCAACTTGGGGAATATCAGTTACTCTTGCCAGCACGCCCGGTTGGCAGCTTGGTAGATGTCGACAATGATGGTGAAACTGATACGGGCGTACAGGTATATGTCGTCAGTTACTGGCCTAACTTGAGTGGTGGTCCGTTCTCTGTCGGTGATGATCCTTCTGAGGGTTGGCCTGCCTATCTTGCCTCTACTACGAACGATACCGAAAATCAGGATGAAGTCACTGGTGGGAAACTGGTGATCTGGGCCCCTGACGATCAGCAGGAATTTCCGACGGGCTTTGGTGAAGATCAACTCCTCTTTACCGAAGATGATCCGGTGGGGCCAGTACCAGCAGGGTACTCTGTGATTGATCTTGATCAAGAACCATTTGCTATTGAACGTGATGCAGCACCAGAGCTTACCTTGTATGAGCCAACTGATGTTGCGATCAAAGATTTCGCGGAAAGCTCATACACCGAGGCGTTCGATCAGATGTTCGAAATTGTCCGTCGTGAGTATGCGTTTAATGGTATCGAAGGGAAAGAACCGGACTGGGATCCCTTGTACGAAGAACTGGCCCCACGTGTGGCAGAAGCAGAAGAAAATGAAGATGCCACGGCCTTTTATCTGGCCCTGCGCGATTTTGCCTTCGCCTTCGAGGATGGGCATGTCGGCCTGGGCGGTGGTGAGCTGAGCGCTGAAGTATTTCAGGCTGAAGCAGGCGGTGGCTATGGTTTTTCGGTTCGTCAGCTTGATGATGATCGTGTCATTGTTATCTTTGTGACTGAAGATGGTCCTGCCGATCAGGCTGGTATAGAAGTTGGTGCTGAAGTTACTGAGTTCAATGGTCAACCGGTGACGGAGGCGATTGCGGAGATCCAACCACTTGCAGGCCCTTTCTCCACCGACTTTGCTCGTGAGTATCAACAACAGCGATACCTGACGCGTGCGCCATTGGACACCGAAGCCACGGTGACATTTACAAATCCTGAGGGCACGAGCCAGACAGAAACGTTGACGGCTGTGGCCGAAAATCAGAGCTTCTCCGTGACATCACTCTTCCGTGGGGCTGATCCAGCAGCGTTACCAGTCGAGTTCGAGATATTGCCATCACGGATTGGATATGTCACCGTCAACTCGAATTATGATGATCTTAATCTGATTGTGCGTTTGTTTGAGCGTGCCCTGAGTACGTTTGAACAAGCCCAGGTTTTTGGGGTCATTATCGATATGCGACAGAACAGTGGCGGTGCTTCGCTTGATCTGGCTGGTTTCCTTACTGATGAGCCAATTCCGCTGGGACAACGAGAGTATTACAGCGAAGCAACAGGTGAGTTTGAGCCTGATGGTCCGCCACGCGAGGTGGTACCAAAAGAGAACCAGTATCGTTTTGATCGCGTGGTGCTCCTGGTTGATCAGGCTTGTTTTAGTGCTTGTGAGTTTGAATCTTATGGATTTAGCCAGGTGCCAGATATCGAAGTCATTGGACAATATCCGAGCGCTGGGGTTATGGCTGAAGTTGCACGTGGGCAGTTCCTCCTTCCCGAAGGTATGTCGTTCCAGGTTCCGACAGGTCGTGTAGTATTGCCCGATGGTAGTATTTTCCTCGAGGGTGTTGGCGTAGAGCCGACTCAGCGCATACCAATCACTGAGGACACAGCTCTACTTGATGTAGCGACAGTGATACAGATTGCAGAAGAGTCGATTCTCGGCGAGTAATCAGAATCTTTGCAATCATACGAGAGAATTGGCCGGGGAAGATACGTTTGTCGACGTGTACATGTTATAGATGTGTGTACACGTCGCGCCTTTCATAGAGACGTGTTACACTATGACCTATGTTGACCGAATTGCGTAGTGTTGCCAATTTTATTACTGAACGTGCCCCTTATCCTCTTGTGATACAGATGCTCATCTCTGTCGTGATTTTTGCGACACAAGTGAGCGCGGTTGAAACAGAGGGTATTTACGGCTGGAATGTATGGATTCCTATCATCCTACTAGGTTTCCACTTGATCGTCTGTTGGATTGTTCCTGCCCAGCGTCTTACGGTGTGGTTCCAACTGGTCTATCTACTTGGTCAGTGTGCCCTGACTGCATTTGTGAATGTCCTGCTTCCTTTGCCAGTTATTACCTATGTGTATCTTGTTGTGGTGCTGCAGGCAATGTGCCTCTTCCGTGTGTGGTTGTGGGTGACCTTTGCCGGGTTGATCTGGCTGGTGTGGAATGGCACTTTTGTCATTGCATCGACCAGTGTGCTTGATTGGGTACAGGGGAATTTGAATGTGGCCTTCCCAATCACCTGTATTTTGATAGCAGCTATTCTCTATGCGCGTCAGAATCGTCGCTCAGAGCAGATGGACCACATTCTACGCCAGATGCAAAATCACTACGATGCGTTGAGTATTAAATTTCGGGAAGTTTCACAACTTTCGATCCTCGAGGAACGCCAACGTTTAGAGCAAACTATCAGCCATGATCTACGGATGGCTTTAGCTCAGACCGAGCAGCAAGTGGTTGCCTCAATCAATCAGGCCCAAACCAATATCGCTCGTTTTCAAATGACAATCGCTCAGACACGTGAAGCAGCAAGTGTCACGATTGGTCATCTCCGTGAAGCTGTCGCAACCCTGCGTAGCAATGAGTATACGCCACCTGCCCCAACGGTGTCGTTCCTGTCTGAGATGGCTATACCAAAACTCTTGCCTGCCTCACGCGCATCAAAAAAACTTACCTGGATACTCCCAATCGTGTTTGTGAGTTTGGCCTTTCCCATTGCTCTACTCCAGCAAACCCCTGCTCCAGCCGTCTTTTGGAAAGTGCTCGCGTTTTGCGGGATGCTGGTAGGCATTTATGTCATGACCCAGCGCTTTCGGCATCCGCTACTTGTACAGGTTGGATTGGCAGCCCAGACGATAACGGTTATGGGGCTTGTGCTGCTCACCCAGACGCTTCCACTCATGCTGGGATTATTGCTGGTTATGTGGCAGATAGCTGAACGTTTTCCCCTCGGGCAAATCATTACTTTTCTTACCGGTGTCCATGCGCTGACTGTCTTGTTTGTGGTGCGTATTTTGCCTGCTTCTGGAGAGTATGTATCCCAACTCATTATCTTTTGCATAACTTGTGTTGGGGTAGCCGGATTTGTTGGCTTATCTCGTCGTCAGGCCAATCGTCGACAGGAAGACGAGCAGCACCTTGTGCGGCTAACCGAACTTACACGTGAGTTGGAAGAACAAACTGCTGAGGCATGTATGCTAGCCGTTGCAACCGAACGTGCACGGTTAGCTCGCGAATTTCACGACGATCTTGGCAATCGACTCGTGCTTATCAATGTACAACTGCAATTGGTCGAGGATCTGATTGATGATGATCCTCAGGCTGCATTAGACCAACTTGTCGCCACGCGTGAACAACTACGAGTTGCGTGGTCGAGTGTGCTTTCACTTATTGATGCCAAGACGCCAATTGGTGACCAATCGCTTGCGTGTGCACTCCAACAATTGGTTGAGCGCTTTCAGGTGAGCACACATGCATCAATCGTATTTCGGCTCGGTACGTTGTGTGAGACAGTATCTCCGGCTGTTGCAAGTGCCATTTACCGGACAGTTCAAGAGGGCTTGACGAATGCCTGCAAACACGCTCAGGCTCAGTACATTGATGTACAAGTGTATGTGAAAGGGCAGTCGTTGTACGCTCAGGTGTGGAACGATACTTGCAACATTATTTCAGATCCCTGCGTCACATCACCTGTCTCAGGGTTTGGTTTGGCTGGATTACGTGAAAGGGCTACCCTGCTGGGTGGTTCTTTTGAGGCTGGCCCACTTGAGACTGGTGGCTTCAGTGTATGTGTCTATATCCCATTGAACGAGGCAGTTTGATGACACACAAAATACGGGTGCTTCTTGTTGATGATGAGCCGCTCATTCGCACTGGCCTCCAATCACTTTTGAATCGTAAGCCAGATATTGAAATTGTTGGGCATGCAGGGAATGGTATAGATGCGCTGGAACAAATTACTGCACTCGATCCAGATGTTGTCTTGATGGATATTCGGATGCCAGGGATGGATGGCATCGAAACAACGCGTCAGTTAACTGCCCAGCAATCCCGATCCGCTATTATCATCCTCTCAACATTTCGTGATGACCAGAATGTATTCAGTGGCCTTGCCGCTGGAGCACGAGGGTATTTACTCAAAGACGTTGATCATAAAACGCTGGCAGATGCGGTTCGCACGGTTGCCGCAGGGCAGGCCATGATCCATCCAGAGATCACTGGGCAAGTGTTGCGTGAGTTTAGCCGTCTCTCGAATGGGCAACCAGCACGCCCACAAAATACCGATCGTCTTGAACTGCTGACAGATCGTGAGATGGCTATTATGCGTATGCTGGCGACTGGGCAAACCAATCAGGAGATTAGCCAGCAGCTTCTTATCAGTATTGGGACGGTAAAAAACCACATTAGTAGTATTCTCAGTAAACTTGATGTTCGCGACCGAACACAGGCCGCATTGTTGGCGCAGCAAGCCGGTCTTGGCAAATAAGATCTACTTGGTTAAGCAGGCATTCCGCAAAGGCGAGTTTCGCAAAGATTCTCTATTCCCTTTTCTCAGTAATAAATAAGAACTATCTATGCGTGCTTGTCAATCGACTTTATTCTCAGTACAATGATAGTACATTTAATCAAGATAAACCGATTACTTAATGTCCATGTCTGAACTACCATCAGAAGAGTCGTTACCATCTGCTAACCTAGGTTCCGTAAGTCCACTGCCGGGAGGAACAGTCCCACTTATTGGGCGTGAATCAGAGCTTGAGCGTATGCTTGGTTTATGGTATACCACTCTTGCACAGGGTACCCTCCATAGCATGTTACTCCTTGGCTCTCCTGGAGTTGGCAAATCGCACCTCTTACGCACCTTTCTGCATCAACTGCACAGCTCTCATGAGCCATTTACGCTGTTATCTGGGTCTGCATTGCCGATTACAAGATCTCAGCCCTATGGTCTGTTGGCCCAATTACTGTCACCTTGTTTCCATCTGGAAAGAGATGATCTCCCTCCAACGGCAGAGCATAAGATTATGGTTGTTGTAACACGCTACCTGGGTGAGTCGGCAACAGCTGTCGCCAAGGTCATCAGTTCTTGTCTGGGATACACCGTGTTTTCGCAGGAATCAATTGCACCTGCTACCTATGAAGAACCTATTGAACGGCACTGGGTCTGGAATGCGTTAACCCAATTTCTCTTGAGCTATGCGTCTCATACCCCTCTCGTCCTTACCATTGATGATCTCCAATGGGCTGATGAAGCGTCACTGGCTTTTCTGACGCAGTTTATTGTTATCCCTCATACAGTTCCTATCTACCTCGTGGTAGCAGCCCGCCCTAATCTGCCTGAGCAAGCAGCCATTTGGCAACAACCATTAGATCATCTTCAACAGCATCACTTGCAACATCTCACGCAGGAGGCAAGTTATCGCCTGGCAGCAGAGCTACTTAGACCTGCACAAGGTATCCCGCCCAATCTTATTACTATATTGACTGAACGCGCTGAAGGACATCCTCTTTATCTCGCAGCATTAATTCAGATGCTCATGGCTGATGGGATCATCGATACGTCCACGAATGAATGGGAGATTCGACCGCAATCTCTCACGCGGTTGCGGGTCCCTGCAACGCTATCTGCAGTAATTCAGGCACGATTGGATACGCTTCATACTACGGAACGACAACTCCTTGAACAGGCAGCAGTGGTTGGACGTGTGTTCTGGGATACGGTTCTGGCTGCTATTGAGTCAAGTTCCAAGTCACAATCATCTGAAGCGATAGAGCTTCCCCATGTTCATAGCCAACTTAAGGCATTAGAAGAGAAAGGCCTTATTGTACGATTAGATGCAATATCGTCTGCCAGTACTCGTATGTACAAATTCCATCACGATATGCTCCACGAGGTCATTTATACGAACATTGATCTCAGTAAACGGCAACAGTATCACTTGGCTTTGGCCAGATGGCTTCCCCATGCATGTGCTGACACCTTAGATGTATATACAGCCCAGATCGCCTCTCATTATGAACAGGCGCAGTATCCTATTGAAGCGGCGCAGTGGTATATGCAAGCAGGTCAGCATGCTCAACATCACCATGCTATTCCTACAGCAATTGCCCATTATCAACATGCGTTAGCTTTGTTACCAGATGTGGTTGATTATCATCATCAGCGAATCCAATTTTCGTTGGAGTTGGGCCCGCTGTTGCAACAACAATCACGGTATCCTGAAGCAGAAGATCTATATCTTGCATTGTATGACTTAGTCGTACAGCAGGGGAATGTTTCGCTACAGGCATATGTCTCCACAGAGTTGGGGCGAATCTATCGGTTACGCAACAACTATCAGTTGGCGCTGAGGTATGCAGAAGAGGCACATACCCTTGCCCAGAGAATAAACGATGTAGGCACCCATATTAGGGCGCTTATTATCAAAGGTTCTGTGTCAATTCATTTAGGTAAATATCAACTAGCCAGACAAGCCGCTGAACAAGCCTTAACGATCAGTACTAATAAAAACATGCAGCCGAACATAGCGTCGAGTATGCGCCTCATTGCCAGTACGCTATCAGCAGAAAATAATTATCTCCAATCAATAGAGTACCAAAAACAGGCATTACAGATTTATCGTGATATGAATGATCAACTTGGGATCGCGATCATGTTAAACAATGAGGGGGCGTTGAGGTGGCTCATATGTCAGCTTCCTCAAGCTGCACAGCGCTTGGAAGAGGCACTTGATATGGCTTATTCGAGCGGTTATCGAGAATTAGAACTCTGGGTCCTCCGTAATTTAGCAGGGGTCTACAATGACACTGGTCGATATGCAGATGCCGAAGCACATGCGCGTAGATGTGTCTATCTTTGTACGACATATGTGCAATCACCCTCGGCTACAGCGCATTATTATCTTGCGCGTGCTTTGGTAGGCCAACAAAACATTGATGATGCTTTGCCTGAAGCACGTTATGCGCTTGAATTAGCGCAACAGTCTGGTGATCAGGGTGTGATTGCAGATGCGTGGCGGGTATTGGGTATAACGATGGCCCACCTGCCTGAGCATATCGGCGCACAGCATTGTTTTGCTGAGAGCAATCGTTTATTTGCTGATTTGAGTTCAGATATATTACAGGCAATCACTCTGCGTGAATGGGCATTGTATGAGTTGGCAAAAGGTGATCCACAACAGGGAGAAGAACTGTGGCAACAGGCTCATGGGCTATTTGCTAAACGTAATCTGACAGATCATCTTGAGCATATGCGACAACTGCGTCGTGTCCAGTAGGCTGTAACTTCTGCTATAGTCTATCAACCGCAGACAGCGCTTTCTCTAGATCCTGCACCCCAATCCGAATGTCCTGCTCTTCGACGGCAGTGTACCCTAGCAGAATACCACTCTTCTCAGACGAATCGAGATGATACTCCGACAATCCAGGGCTATCTACACCATGAGTAGCAGCGAATTCCGACACAACCTGATCGTTTGTACCATCTTTGAGCCAGCCAACGAGATGCATTCCGGCATCTGAAGCTTGTACTGTGAGCCTTCCAGCCAGTTCACGTTGAGCTAAATCTACCAGGAGGGATTGTCGTTCGGCATAGAGGGTCCGCATGCGACGAATATGGCGTGTAAAGTGTCCTTCCTCGATAAAATCGGTGACAATGGCTTGATCCAGTATAGGAGCCTGTCGATCTGCAATTGCTCGTGCAGCGGTGAAGGGATCGACCAGATCAGGGGGGACGACGAGATAGCCCAGGCGGAGAGACGGAAACAACACTTTGCTGAATGTGCCCAGATAGATAACCCGTCCGGTATTGTCGAGTCCTTGCAGTGAAGCGAGGGGTCGCCCTGCGTAGCGATATTCGCTGTCGTAGTCGTCTTCGAGCACCCAAGCTCCTGTGTGCCTTGCCCACTTCAACAATGCCAGCCTCCGTGCCAGACTCATCGTGACACCTAGCGGAAACTGATGCGATGGCGTGACATAGGCCATACGTGCGTTTGGACAACATGCCAACCCCTTGGTGATCTGAAGTCCTTCTTCGTCAACAGGAACCGGAATCAGTTGGGCTTCTGCCGCGATGAGTGCCGCACGCGCTCCGAGATACCCTGGCTCCTCAAACCATACCGCATCATCGGGATCAAGTAAGACGCGAGCTGCGAGATCGATACCCTGCTGGGAACCACTGACAATGAGTACTTGCTCTGGCACACAGCGCACACCACGAGCGGCACCAAGATAGGTGGCTATAGCCTCACGCAGTGGCCGATAGCCCGCCGCATCACTGTAGTTGAGTAGATCGCCTGTTGGTTGCCGCCAACGACGTGCCGCTAATCGTGACCAGATATCAAATGGGAAGGCGTCAAATGCAGGTATACCTGGTCGAAATGCAAATGAGCGTCCTTTTTGTTTTTCTGTTGTCACGGTGGTTCTTGCCAAAAGTTCGCCTCGTTTGGAAAGGCGACGGTCCTGGGTGGGTTCGACTGTGGTTACCAATGGCTGTTGAGTTACCTTCAGCAGCTCATCGGGGAGTGTGCGAGTAACATAGGTGCCGTCACCAACGCGCCCTTCTAGATACCCTTCTGCTAGAAGTTGATCAAATGCATTCACTACCGTGTTACGCGATATCTGTAATGCGGACGCAAGGGCACGTGTCGCTGGAAGCCGCATACCTGGAGTCAGTTGGCCAGACAAGATAGCATCGCGCAGACTCATGTAGAGTTGGTGGTAGAGTGGAATGGGTGATGTTGTATCTATTCGTACAGGTGGGATAGGTGCCTCGATTGTGGTCTTGGACATAGCGGTGCTCCTAAAATTGGTCCTTTCAATATAACCACAAATGGCTCTTGTGTCCAGTCCATTTTCTTGTAAGATGAGATGGTCTTAACAAATGGAGAAAGCAAAAGATATGCAACTTCCGAACAATACGGTTCTGTTACTGATTGATGTCCAGAAGGGCTTTGATGATCCGTCGTGGGGGCGTCGGAACAACCCGCAAGCCGAAGAACAGATTGTGCACTTGCTTGAACTCTGGCGTACCACACGACGCCCTGTTATCCATGTGCAACATATGTCTACGGAGCCCGATTCGCCCTTGCGTCCTGGGCAACCAGGTAATGCATTCAAGCCTTTTGCCCGGCCCCAGTCAGATGAACGCATCATCCAGAAGCAGGTCAACAGTGCGTTTATCGGCACCAATCTTGAGGAGCAACTCCACCAGAATGGCTGGGACACTCTTGTGATCGTCGGATTGACGACGAATCATTGTGTGTCCACGACTACGCGCATGGCCGGTAACCTCGGGTTTACCACCTATGTCGTTGCTGATGCGACCGCGACATTTGATCGGACTGGGCCAGATGGTCAGTACTATCGGGCTGAGGATATTCACAACATCTCGCTGGCCAGTCTCCACAACGAATTTGCAACGGTTGTTGATACAGCAACTGTACAGAGTGCCGTTGAAGAACACGCTATCTAACGTTTTTATTTGAAGCCACTCGAGGAACGAACGATGCCAAAAGATTATGGATCTGAACCAATCGATGCAGTGCGCCGTCGAGATCGTGCGGTTACTGATGACACATGGATACGAGAACTCTTACATCGCGCGCCGATGGGTGTACTTGCAACAGTCAATGATGGACAGCCCTTTATTAATACTAATCTCTTTGTGTTTGATGAGTCATCACACGTCATTTACATGCATACAGCCCGATATGGCCGCACACAATCGAATGTCGAACAGACTGAGGCTGTCTGTTTTAGTGTGAGTGAAATGGGTCGTTTGTTGCCATCTCATATTGCACTTGAGTTTAGTGTGGAGTATGCAGGCGTAACCGTCTTTGGTGATGCTACGCTTGTTGAAGATCCTCAAGAAGCCCATCGCGGGTTACAGTTGTTGCTGCACAAGTATTTTGCTCATCTGCGGCCCGGTGAGGATTATCGGCCACCAATTCCCGAGGAGATCGAACGGACAGCCGTATATCGGATCGCAATTAAACAGTGGAGTGGGAAGCAAAAAGTGGTGGCGGAAGACTCTCCAGGCGCGTTTTTCTATCAGTCATCGAACTCTGTCTGACATGCACGTCGGCGGTTGCAAACCGCCGCTACGGATAATGGTGGTGGTGTTCTGGTGTAGGAGCGGCTTGCAGCCGCTCAATCACGTGTTTGTCAGCACGTCGGCGGTTCCAAACCGCCGCTACGGATAATGCCTCAGATTGTGATGTACTTGCACTGCGGTTACGAACCGCCGCTACGGATAATGGTGGTGGTGTTCTGATGTAGGAGCGGCTTGGAGGCGTTCAAGCACGCGTGTCAGTCGGCAGTTACAAACCGCCGCTACGGATAATGGTGGTGGTGTTCTGGTGTAGGAGCAGCTTGAAGCCACCATTGAACCGCCAAATTATCAGACAATTGACGACTTGTTTTGCATGGTTGTGCCTTCTCATGCGATAATCAGAAGCATTTTGAATTCTGAACTTTGCAAGAAGGTACCTATGCCAGCAATTCACATCCAAGACGGTTGGTTCTGCGACGAAGCCGGACGACGCGTTCTCCTGCGAGGCGTCAATCTCGGTGGTAGCAACAAAGTTCCCACGACTCCCAATGGCGCAACCCATCTCCCAGATAGCCTTGACCACACGACGGGCATTTCGTTTGTTGGTCGCCCATTCTCACTGGATGACGCCGATGAGCACTTTACCCGTCTTCGGTCGTGGGGCTTTAATGTGTTGCGAATGGTCACAACGTGGGAAGCTATCGAGCATGCTGGCCCAGGACAATATGATACAGAGTATCTCGATTGGTACACCGACATTATTCGTCGTGCGGGAGACTATGGTTTCTATGTGTTTATTGACCCACATCAGGACGTATGGGGGCGCTGGAGTGGCGGTGATGGTGCGCCCCACTGGACTTACACAGCAGTTGGTTTAAACCCAGAAACCTTTGATGCAACCGATGCCGCAATCACGATGCAGCGCCGTTATCCGCATAACTATCAGCCGATGATCTGGGCCAGCAACACGACGCGTTTTGCTTGCAGCACGATGTTTACGCTGTTCTTTGGCGGGAATGATTTCGCGCCGCATGTCCAAGTTGATGGCGAGCCTGTTCAGGATTTCTTACAGCGGCATTTCATGGCAGCAATGTGCCAGTTAGCCGAACGGGTACGTGGCATGCCGCATGTGATTGGATTTGGTGGTATTAATGAGGCTTCTGGTGGCTACATTGGCTGGCGACTCGACGAGAGTGTATTCACGCCACTCATCAGTCTGCGTATGAGTGGCTTCCAGAGTATGGCAGCAGCAAGTGGTTATCCAGTGGAGGCCCTGTCATACTGGCAGGTCGCTATGTTCCGCGTTCCCTGGGGGTATCGAACCGTTAATCCTGATCGCCACAGTGTTTGGCAAGATGGTGCCATTGATATCTGGCGTGAAGCTGGTATATGGGATATCTACAACGAGGCGCCTGTCTTGTTGCAACCGGACTATTTTCGACTCATCGATGGACGCCCGGTGCGCTTTGATGAGGATTATCTCAAACCTTTTATTCGCACCTTTGCCCAGCACATCCGTCATATACTTCCTGACGCGATCATGTTTGTTGAAAATGAAGTGCTGCGTCCAACAGGTATGGCATGGGACCCTGACGAACTGCCAAACATCGTCAATGCAACACACTGGTATGATGCTTTAACCTTGTTCAGTAAGCGTTATTTTCGCTGGATTACGCTTGATGTGCTCAGGCGCCAACCTGTTTTCGGGATGAATGGAACTCAGGAGGCGTATACTCGTCAGATTGGTGATATCAAACAACACTCGGTCGAGTATATGGGCAATTGCCCTACCCTGATTGGTGAATTTGGCATCCCCTATGATCTGGCCGGACATAAACTTACGCCTACGAGTACGTTTGAGTTGCATACACAGGCGCTTACCAACTATTACAACGCATTGGATGCCCATTTGGTTAACGCAACCCAGTGGAACTATACAGCAGATAATGACAATGAGTGGGGTGACCAGTGGAATACCGAAGATTTGAGTATCTGGAGTCGTTCCCAACAAACCGATGCTAACGACATCAATAGCGGCGCACGGGCGCTCCTTGGTTTCTGCCGCCCCTATGCACGGCGCACCGCAGGAATCCCCCTCCATATGCGCTTTGACCGTGAGAGTGGGTTGTTTGAACTGTATTATGAGTGTAATCCATTGGTGAACGAACCTACTGAGATTTATGTGCCACGTGTGCAGTATCCAGATGGCTACAAGATTGATATTTCATCGGGGCGAGCTATACAGAACAATGAACAGCAACTTGTGTATGTGTATAGCACGCAGCCAGGCGAGCAACGGATTACAATCCGTCGCAAATAACATACAGGTGTAATAAAGGAGTTGCTTGAATGTCTGACAAAACAGCGCCTCAATGGGATGAACAGGACTCACAGGCTTTTATTGATTTTGGACGTTATTTTGTGCCACATCGTGAACAGCAGATTGCGACCATCTGTGATCTGATTGCACCGCCTGACCACGCATTTACTGTAATCGAGCTGTGTTGTGGTGAGGGGCTGCTCGCAGGTGCGCTATTGGACCGCTACCCTTTGTGCTCGGTTCACGCGTTCGATGGCTCACCCGAAATGCTCCAACGCGCACAGACCAATCTGGCCCACTATGGTACACGCTTCACCACCACGCAGTTCGATCTCATGGACTCTGACCGGCGCAATCTGGACCGGTCTGTCCATGCGATTGTCTCATCGCTGGCCATTCACCACCTTGACGACAAACAGAAGCAACTATTGTACAAGGACATCTTTGCGCTGCTTGAGCCGAACGGTGCTCTTATGATTGCCGATGTCGTACAACCGGCGGATCGATATGGTGAGGCGCTCGCTGCACAGGCATGGGACGATGCGGTAAAACAAAAGGCATTAGTGTTGGATGGCCATACGAAGGCGTTTGAGTTCTTTCAGAATGACCAATGGAACATGTATCTTTATCCTGACCCGATGGACAAACCATCACGCTTGTTCGACCAACTCAAATGGTTGGCGCAGGCAGGGTTTGCAGATGTTGATGTGTATTGGATGCAGGCTGGTCATGCCATCTTTGGTGGACGCAGAGCAGCGATCTGAGTAGACGAAAGGACAGACTCATGGTTGATGAGATGATTCACGGGACTTCTAGTAGCCTCCCCGCGAAGCAGTGCCGTGTGACGCTAGCAGAAGCGCTGGCGCAATTGCCAGGAGCCAATAACGAGCGTTTTGCTCCGGTGTTACGCCACGGTAGCCTGGAGGTCGAGATCTATGCGCCTCGTGGTGTTGATCTGCAAACGCCTCACACTCGTGATGAAGTGTATGTCGTGATGCAAGGACATGGCGAATTTGTGAATGGGCCGATCCGTCATCCTTTTGCACCGGGCGATGTTCTTTTTGTACCTGCTGGTGTAGAGCACCGCTTCGAGCACTTCACTGATGATTTTGCGGTCTGGGTTCTTTTCTATGGGCCTGAGGGTGGCGAAACCAGCGCGTAAGAGCTTGCTTGACTAGTGGACTACTATGGGCTAAAGTGTACTGATCGATAGCTGTGTGTATCCAGTGTCTCTGTGATATATGCGATCCATCTTCTACGTCCCCGGACAACAAACCGTTCGTGTCGCCCATTTTTTCGGACTATTTCTAATCCGTTGGGGATGATACCCAAAGTGGTTACGGGTCGTGCACTCTCGATCTCTGCGAGGCCTATGGTGACATCATTGTTTTGTATATTCATTCCATGGCCACGGAAGACCAATCGTGTTGGTGTGAGGGTTAGCCATCCTCCTCGTCCTTCTCCATTCATAAAGTGATTGGCAGGGCCTTGCAAGAAGATCTCTTCACCGTTGAATACACCGTTAGGTGATGCCATTCTTCTATGTTGTACCTCGACAAAAATACTCATTGCAAGGCCAAACAGAACCCCACTTATCAGGCCGAGCCATAACCCTAGTGAAAATCCGTATTGTAATGTAAAGAAGAGGCCCATAAAAAGCCCAAATGGAACACCTGTAAATAGTAGCGTTATGATAAAACGTTGAATCATCACTATGTGCTGTGATTGGTTAGGTTGTATTGATCAAAACCAATGTCGGATGCAAAGCTTACGTCATTTTGTGAACTACTGGAATGACGTCTGACGCAAGTATCTCCAACGGCTCAATGTCTTGAACGTCTGGTATGTTCACAATGACATGATTCACGCCAATCTCATGTAATTTCCCAAAATAGTCAATCAGTTCCTCGGCAGAGTTACCATCATTGCTGCGAGAGGGCTTGATTGTTCCCAATACTGTAAATTCGATCTCCGCTGGATTCCGATTGTAGGTGGCACAATGTTCTTGGACAACGTTCCACTTGTGTTGTAGATGGGATAGACTGTTCTGGAAGCGTCGATAGTGTCCCTCGCCCCATTCTGGTAACATAGCCCCAAAGTAAAAGTTGCAGGCGTCGCCATATTTCGCCACGAGTCGTAACCCCTTTTTTTCACCTTCCGAACCAATCAAAATGGGTGGATGGGGTGATTGAAGCGGTTGCGGGTGATTAATCGGCTCCGTCAGATGGTAGTGCTGTCCCTGGAACGTACTGGGATCGTCTGCCCACATCTGGCGAATGATCTGGAGCGTTTCTTCTAGTTGCTCAAATCGGGTGCTAACAGGTGGAAAGGGCACACCGAGCGCGTGGGCCTCTTGCTCATACCACCCGGCACCGATACCCAGATAGGCACGACCTCCCGATAGCACATCGAGTGTGGTGATGGTTTTGGCCAGAATGCCCGGATAGCGATACAGATATCCGGTTACCAATGTGCCAATCTTGATTTGTTTGGTCAATGCGGCGATGTATGCGAGTGCTGTGTAGCCTTCGAGCATTGGCGCATCTGGGTCGCCAAAAATACCACCCATTTGAAAGAAATGATCCATGACCCAGAGGCTATCAAAGTTCCCCTGATCTGCGGTTGTTGCGATGTTCGCAAGTGTCGGACCAATGTTCTGTGGATGTCCCGGCCAATCAAAGCGGATGACCTGTAGACCAACTTGCATCGTGGCTTTCTCCTCAATCTAAAACAATGCGCTGTGATCTGATTATAGCACGTCCGTGAATAATTGAAAGATACCTGTTGCAGCGTATTTGAGCTGCAAAATCACTACTGTGCTATGTGTGATACAGTGCCTGGTTGTGTCCTAAGACAATGATTTTGTAAAAGACACTAGGTTACCAAAAGGTAACTACTTGTCATTTAGAAACCCAGATAATATAATCTCTTGTAAACACGTGATGGAAGAAAAGGAAATGAATTTCATGAACAAAGTTGATACACAGGCTGCACCAGACGAAACTGCGAGCAGAACTATTGAAGTCAGGATTATTTCAGATACCATTTGCCCATGGTGCTTTGTTGCCAAGAGACGCTTCGAGCAGGCTGTTTCCCAATTGTCACCCGATGTGCGACTCTCTGTCCACTGGCAGCCGTTTGAGTTGAATCCAAATATGCCACCTGAAGGAATGGATCGTGTCGATTATCGCAGCCGTAAATTTGGTTCGTGGGAGTACTCACTGAAGCTGGATGATCAGGTGAGTACCGTTGGTGCCGAAGAGGGGATCACGTTTCGGCACGATTTGATCACCCGGACCCCCAATACGTTCAACGCACATCGACTGATCTGGCTGGCTGAACAGGAGGGTGTGCAAGACGCAACGGTTGAAGCCCTCTTTCGTGCCTACTTTATGACAGGGCAGGATATTGGCGAACAGCGTGTTCTGATTGAGATTGGTACCACGGCGGGCATATCTCGTGCGAGGGTGGAGGCATTGCTGCAGAGCGATGAGGGAACGGTGGCTGTGTCTGAAGCCGAAGCATTTGCTTACAAACTCGGTGTTTCTGGAGTGCCGACCTTTGTGATTGATGGAAAGCCCGCTTTTTCTGGGGCACTACCCGCAGACCTGATGTTGTCTCATTTGCTCAGCGCAGCGAGGTCAGCATGAGTGGTGCTACCGCGCTTCACGTTGCCGTTGCAGGTGGCTCAATAGGTGGTCTCTGTGCAGGGGTGGCCTTACGCGGTGTCGGTTGCACCGTCGATGTGTTCGAGCGGACTCCCCACCAGATGACGAGCCGAGGTGCCGGTATTGTTGTGCAAAACGATCTGCTGGCCTTGCTGCAACAGCATAAGGCATCTGCGCTCCCCATGACATCGTGTACCCATCGGCTGTATCTGGAACACACAGGTGGCGAGGGCAAGCTAACCGCTATGCCACAGCACTTTACATCCTGGGAGGCGATTTATAAGACATTACGTAGCGCTTTTCCAGATAAGCATTATCATCTCGGAAAAACTGTGACCGATTTTGCCAATGAGGGTGGCCGCGTCAGCATGCAGTTTGCCGATGGGCAGGCTTGCTCCGCAGATCTGCTGGTGTGTGCAGATGGCATTCATTCGAAGGCACGTCGGCGACTTTTGCCAGATATTCATCCCCAGTATGCCGGTTATGTTGCGTTTCGAGGTACGTTAGCGGAGGGCCTGGCGGATGGTGATCTGGTAAACTTCTTTGATGATCGGTTCACGTTCTGCAATGCACGATCTGGAGGTCATATCCTCTGCTATCTGATCCCTGGTGATGGCGCCTCGACAGAACCTGGTCAACGACGTCTCAACTGGGTGTGGTACGTCCACATTGCGGAGGGTGCCGAACTCTCCGCTTTGTTGACAGACGCGCAGGGCCAGCAACACGAAAGCTCACTTGGGCCAGGGGAGCTACCAGAAAGTCGTGTTGTAGACATCCATAGGCTAGCGGAGCAGGAACTGCACCCACACTTTGCCAGACTCGTGCAGGCAACCCCAGAGCCATTCGTGCAGTCAATTATTGATGTCATCGTTCCACAGATGGTTTTTGGCCGTGTGTGTTTGCTAGGGGACGCGGCTTTTGTGGTGCGTCCACACACGGCTGCTGCTGCGGCGAAGGCCGCTGATGATGCTTCTGCGCTTGCCTTGGCTTTGAGCAGTTCCCCAACTAATCTGGAATATGCACTGGGCATATGGGAACAGCGGCAACGAGAAACAGGGCAGAATCTTACGAATTATGGAGTCAGGTTAGGTTCTCGTTGGGCTAAAATAAATTGACATATTATTTGATGAGGTGTACCTGTCGCGCTGGCTTACTGCTGTTTCTGGTTGTATACTATACACCTTATGGTGACCAACAGTGACAACCATCCTATCTACGACCGTCAGTATCCAGCGCGACAGATACTTGATCTTATCGCTGACAAATGGACTCCCATCATTCTTTATTGCCTCTCTGGTGGTACCCGGCGCTTTAGTGAACTGCAACATCAAATTCCCGACATTTCCAAGAAAATGCTTATACAAGTCCTGCGGCGCCTGGAACACGATGGTCTGGTTGAGCGCAAAGTCTACCCGGTTGTACCGCCCAAAACCGAGTATCGCCTGACAGATTTAGGGCGGCGGCTACATGAGCCAATTGCGATGCTGTGTGAATGGGCGATTGAGCACCAAGAGACCCTCGACACAGTCCTACGACGCCGCCTCGACTCCGCTGATGACTGATGGATTATAGGAGAGGGATTGTTGTCAGGTATATAGATTCTGTGCACGGAGCGCATTCAAATCATCAATGAATGCTGGGAGTTTCTTTTCCCAAACGTTGCGTAAGGGGATACATATCAAAAGCTTGTCTTGTTGCTGTGGGTAGTGTTGCGTCGCATTGATAGCCCACAACTCATCGACTGATTGTGGATCAATCAGAAATGTAAGGTACACACGAAACCCTTGTGGTCTCCAGTATGACTCAATAGTCCAGAGTTCGGCTGTCCACCAATCCAAAAGATCGGTTTGTTGTGCAACCACAGTCCATCCATTCTGATCAAGGGCTAATCTCAATTGAAGATGTTGAGTATATACCATACCACCTGCTCTAATGAAGTACTACCGCACTCCGAGACAACTGTCTTTGCAGTATGTCAAATTGAGTTTCCACTATGTGTTGCACAAGGAGTATTCGTAGTTATTCCCAAAAAGAATCACAGGGCCTCGTTTCAGGCCCTGTTGGTCTATAACATTCTATCTATGAACCAGATAACTTCTGGAATGAGGTGCGGAGCATCTCACCAATAGCATTTAAGCCCTTACGACCAAAGAGCAAAACATAATCGCTTGTGGCACTTTCTGGGCCAGGATCGCTTCCCATGTGTTCACGCATATACCAACGATGATCCATAATCCAACGGTAGAGGTCGGCTTCGGTACGCTCGGGGAAGTAACGTAACACATCCTGTTGCCGGATCACTTCAACGATTGGCATGTAGACATTGTCGTACCAATCGGCGACGGCCTCATCACGACTAATGTCTGTCTCTTGCTCAAGTCCCATATAGTAACGATGAGCATTGATGTGTTTGACCAGCTCAAGATAGCCGCCCAATTCACTAAAATAGATACGCTGATCAGGGCGAGTCTCTCCCAATCCTGTCCAGGCTAGGAAGTCACTATACTCCTCTGTCAGCATCAGGTCGTGCATTGACAGGTCAGGGTTAATCGGTACATCAACAACTAGTTCTGTCACATAGGCATCGATAAAATTCTGTCCGCGTTGTCGTGCGACCGAGACGCGGTGATTGCCATCGCGTACAAAGTAGGTGTCACTAATTTTGTAGACTTCTATCGGTGGGAGTTCAACCATCTGTATCATTGCGCGGTCAATACTGCTCCAACGCCCTTTGAGTGAATTGCTTCGAGGCAAAAAACGTCGGTCAAAATCGTCGTAACGTCCCTCACTCCCAATAACATTGTCAAGTGATACCGATTGTACGCCCAAATAGCGTTGTCCACGTACATGTAAACGTGAGCGAACATCTTCCAGCGATACCATCCGGCTGGTGCGACCACGAAATATATCTATTAACGATGAGATAAATGCTTGTCGACGTGCGTCACGAAAATCATCTTGTGCGGCACGTGAAGCCCATACGTTGTCCATAACTTCCTCTTTGTATCATCATAACTGTACACCAGACAACGACGTCACGTGATGATCTAACATAGACCTGCTTCTCAAAATATCTTCATACGAGTACTTACTCTTACATAACGCTCAATAGAACGTTTTAGTTGCATTACTCTGGTGGTAGACAACTACTAGCGAACGTTGCTACTATCCTATTGTTACTGAGACATCGTGACTACTTTGTCTCATGCGAAGATGGTGATATGACACCACCCTGCTGCTGTGATTCAACGAACAACCGACGATGCCCGGCGGTGTTTATAACTGTAGTCTGATTATATTGGGTTTCTACGGCATTACTAAACCCATATGAACGATGGATATGACCATGAATTAAATAACGTGGTTTAAAACGATCCATAAAGTCTAGAAAGACTTTGAACCCACGATGTGGCCGATCTGGACCATCATGAATATTTAATGGTGGTGCATGGGTGAGCAAAACATCAAGATACCGACCATACATCCACCGATTCACAATGAGCCGTGGTACTAGACGCCATGCACGCATCAACATCTGGCGTTCGGTATACTGTGCACCAGGTCGGTTATTGTACCGAATACTGCCTCCCAAACCTGCCAACACCACCCCTTGATAGTTAACACTACGACCTTCTAATGAGTCACAACCACGTGGGTATCGCACAATCTCGCCATGAGCCGTGTATTCTGCCGAGTCATGATTTCCATGAACGTAAAAGCATGGCACACCCAACATTGTTACGACATACTCAAGGTAGTAGTATGGTAAATCGCCACATCCCAGCACGCATTCAACATCTGAAAAGCGTTGCTTAATATCTAAACTGTAAATGACAGGTGCAACCTCGTCACTGATGGTTAGAAAATACATGTTTCAATAAAAAACGAAGGGCTTCAGTGCTCCTTCGCATGTGTATCTTACGCTAGAATGAACACATTTGCAACACTCGTATGTCAGTATTGTATATCATTTTGTTCAGCTTATATTTGAACGTACTGACATGGTGGTTGCTGCCACTCTGTCTCCATCGTATTGAACAGTAGGTACTTCAATCGGCAGTCCAAAGGTGTAGGTGCTGCCTTGGTCTTCGTTGTCATCGACTTGTAAATATCCCCCATGTATCTCTAGCAGGAGTTTGGTAAATGCAAGGCCAAGCACTGGCCCCCCACGTTCATCAGAGGCAACACGCCTATCGAAGAGCGCTTCGCGCTGTTGTTGCGTTAACCCGGGCCCCTGGTCAATGATACGAACCGCAACCATGTTCTGCTGGCGCTCAGTTCGTACATGCACGGTGCTATAGGGCGGACTATGTCGCACTGCATGTTCGAGGAGGTAGACCAACCCACGCTGCATCCGTGTTGAGTCGAGCAAAACCTGATAGTCGTTACCAAAATCCATTGCAAAGGTTATGGCTCCTTGCTGGGCCAGTGGTGTTGTCTGTGCCACACTTGCTTCCAGCACATGGCGGAGCGATATTTTGCTGCGTCGTAGCACGTCTGGGTCATGCTCAATCATAATGATCTCAAGAATCGTAGTTACAAGGTCAAGGAGCCGTTGTCCACTTTGACGTGTGCCAATCAACACCCGATTAATATCTTCTGGCAGGTTGTGTTGCCCCAAGGTAAGGTCCAGCGCTGTGACCATTGATGTTAACGGATTCCGTACTTCGTTTGACAGAAAGCCAGAGAGATCATCCCGTAATCGTTCAATGTGTGCGTGAGCACGTCGATCTAACAGGATGTGAGTGTAGTTATTCTGACAGAATAGATCATCCTGCGGCAAAGCGATCAGATGAACCTGTGAATTGGCTGGTGTCTGCTCACTGAGCGTTGTTTCGATAGTCTTCAGTGTCTGGTGTGTAATCTCGTTGGTGGCAATGGTTGACCAGAGGTTCTGGGCTGCCTGACTGGCCCATGTGACCTGCTTGTCTTGATCAACAATAATGACCCCATCCTGTATGGCATTTAAAAGTATGTGCACATGTTGTTGATGGGTTTGGAACTCTTCCAAAGTAGTATTGTAGGTCTTCTGAAACTCTTTATGATGTTCGTCATGGGTGGCCTGTTCCATCTTTGCCTGTTGTATTTCTTGGAGCAGACCACTGATGATATGACGTGTTTGTGCCAAAATAAAGGTCATTGTTAGTACGCTGATGGTAATACCACCAATAACAACCCCGGTTCTATCGGGAATATTTTCTGGCCGCCACATCAATTCGAAGTTGGCGGACCAACTGATAGCTGGCCACACTATTGCAGCTATGACAGCACTGATAGTCGCTATTGCAACGAGATATAAAGCTGTTTGACTCAACAGGAGTGCTGCTATTGCAATAGGGAGCGTTACTAGGGGAATGAGCATTAAATCGATTTCTGGCGGGAGGAGCACAAAGGCAGCACAAAGGCAGGTAATCGTAAGTGTCACCAGAAGGTTTCCTGCGACCCGAAACTGCCGCCAACGTGCAAATGCATAGGTTATGGCTAGCCAAACAAGACTGGTTACGAAAATAGTTACTTGCATATTTGAAAATGCAAACAACCTATCCTGTTGTAAGATTACCATAACGGTGATAATTGTAAAAGCAAGAAGTGCAGCCAGCAATACGCGATTAAGCGATTTCCCTAGCTGCCATTGATCTGCATCCATCATAGATGTACGGTACGGACATGATGTATCTGACAATAGATATTGTCATTATCCAGGGTCCGTAATAATGTTATAGCATACTACTTATAATGTTCATTATAGCATAGGCTTATATCAAAATAAGGATAATATAGCTGTCAGAGGAGATGTGAAACCAGTTTACAGGTGTTGTGGTGTCGTCACATAACAAAGGTGACAACAGTTTTACCCTCACTAGGAGCTTGTCTTTTGCTCTGTCAACTGTGGTTTTGCGTGACCAAATTGTAACCCATTTTGTAAGCTGGGAGAGAAATCGAGCGGTAGTAGGAGCGTGAAGGTACTGCCGACATTAAGGGTGCTCTCGACGTTAACTCGGCCACCATGGGCTTCCGCAATCCATTTGACAATGGCAAGACCGAGCCCGGAGCCACCCGCACGCCGTACACGTGATGGATCAGTACGGTAGAAACGATTAAAGATATGGGGAATGTCCTCGTTTGCAATGCCTACCCCTGTGTCTGCTACACTCAGCTGAGCATAGCCATCAGCTTTGCTGAGGCTCAGGGTGACATCACCGCCCTGTGGCGTGTGTTGCAACGCGTTGATACCAAGATTGAGGAGGGCCTGCTTGATCCGATCACGATCACCAACAATCGTAATCTGATCTTCGTTCCCCAGACGAAGCTGGATACCATTGGCAAGCGGACGTAATTCGCGATGTATCTCAAGCACCAACGTATCAAGTTCGACAGGTTCACGCCGTAGCTGAAGCCCGGCTTCACTGCGTGCCAGCAACAGCAGATCGTTGACCATTCGGATGAGGCGATTGACTTCACGCCGCATATCATCGAGTGACTCTTCCAACATCTCTGGATTACGTGCGGCCCCACGATCAAGCACCTCCAAATTGCCACGCATAGCTGCCAGCGGTGTTCGCAGTTCATGTGATACATCTGCCAGAAGGCGCTGCTGAGTATTGAAAAGGGTTTCCAACCGCTCAAGGAGGCTATTTACGGTATAGGTCAGTTGTTGTAACTCGTCTTGCGAATCTGGTATGGGGACACGCAAACTCAAATCCTCCGCACGAGCAATACTCCCGGCGGTGTATGAAATTTCCTCAATCGGCTTAAAGGCCTCACGGGTAATCCAGGCACCGCCCAACGCCGCCGCCATCAAGACCACAATACCCCCGCTAAACAGCGCATACGAGAAGAGCGCCAGGGCTTGATCAATGCCTTGTATTTCACGCACAATCTGGAGGAAACCAACAACTTCATTATCAAAAGAGAGCGGTCTTAACAGTTGCCGAAAACGAATAGTCAATGTTTGATTGTCTCGAGTATTGATCAAATCAATAGAGACTGTTTGGATTTCTGTATTTTCTCCAAGTGTGTGAGCAATCCCTGAGCGATCTAATACAAGTGTGTGGGGTAGCTTCGGTAGGTTAGGGGGACCATCAATAGCTTGTCCATCTGGCTGATACACTTTCACAACTAAGCTTGTTGCTCGTAGGTCAGGAATATCTAATATCAATGGCAATTCCTGATTGTTAAAGAAGTCTCGTAGAGTTTGATTACTTTGCTCAAAGTTTTCTTGCAATAGTGATGCACTTTGACGTAGTTCACTATCAACGTTTTCAATCAAAACCTGTCGCACAATCATATATAGGCCCAGATCAAGAATAATTAGGGCAATCGCAAAGAAACTGACATATGATATGGTTAGGCGTCTGCGTAGCGACACGTTTTGTTCTTGTTCACTCAATCAACACTTAATTCTTAACTGGTTTGCATTATAGCACGCACATCTTTGGGGAAAGTGAGAGATCGATGAGATCGTCTGTTACAGATACACGCAGCACAACCCTGGGTGGCGTGCTATACTACCGAATACAATGATCAACACAACATACACCCAAACATGTCATGTGCTTCGCCTGGGTCTGGTAGGCTATCAGGAGGCTTGGGATAAACAGCGTGAACTGGTACACCAGCGCTCGTCACGTCAGATCAATGACACATTGATGCTGCTTGAACATCCGCATACCTACACTCTGGGTCGCGCAACACAGGACGGGCATCTGCTCGTGTCACCAGCCACACTTGCTGCACAGGGCGTCACCCTAATCGAGTCTGATCGTGGTGGCGACATCACCTATCATGGTCCTGGTCAGATAGTTGGGTATCCGATCCTAAAGCTCTCAAGACACGGTGGCGATCTCTTACGCTATCTCCGCATGCTCGAAGAAGTGATTATCGTTGTGCTGGCAGACTACGGGATTCGTGCAGGGCGCATTGATGGTCTCACCGGCGTCTGGGTCGGTGAAGCAAAGATTGCGGCCATTGGGGTCAAGCTAAGTGCCAGCGGAATTACCCATCATGGGTTTGCGCTTAACGTCACAACAGATATGCACTATTTTGAACAAATCATCCCGTGCGGTATTGTCGGGAAGGATGTTACTTCAATGGCGCAGATACTGGATAATCCACCAGCGTACCACGAGGTGGCGTGGCAGATCGCCCAGACATTTGGGGAGGTGTTCCAAGTTGATCTGCAATTTGGAGCCAACGCTGAAGATATGCTACACTTATAGCCAGCACGAGATTGAACCATAGTGTGCTGCAGGGTGCCCAAAATGTATTTGTGTGAGCACATTATGCAAGAAAGGCATAGACCATGGCCGAGTTTATCCCATTAACACCAACATCACAGCCAACAACGACCAAGAGAGCTACTCCTGCGCCGCGGCAGCGCCGCCCTGAGTGGCTGAAAGTACGTGCTCCCTCTGGTGAAAACTATGAGGATGTGTTGCGGCTAATACGTTCAAAGCGACTCCACACAGTCTGTGAAGAGGCGCACTGCCCGAATATTGGTGAGTGCTGGAACCATCGTACTGCAACGTTCCTGCTTCTTGGCGAGATTTGTACACGTGGGTGTCGTTACTGTGCTATTGGTAAGGGTAAACCAGAACCACTCGATGAAAACGAACCAGAGCGTATTGCCGAAACGGTTGAGCACCTCAAGCTAAAACATGTCGTACTGACCGCGGTCAATCGGGATGACCAGCCAGATGGCGGTGCTCATATCTTTGCCGAATCGATCCACAAGATTCGTGAGCGGTTGCCTGAGTGTAAGGTCGAAGTGCTCATTCCTGATTTTGAAGGAAACTGGGAAGCGCTCCAAATGGTGATGGATGAACGCCCAGATGTGATGAATCACAATATTGAAACCGTTCCGCGTTTGTTCCCTCGTTTTCGGCCCAAGGCTGGCTATCAGCAATCGCTGGAGCTGCTCGCCCGTGCACGCAAGATGGTACCTGACTCAATCACCAAAAGTGGCTTGATGGTTGGTGCAGGTGAGACCAACGATGAAGTATTGGCTGTCATGGACGATCTGCGGGCTGCCGACGTTGATGTTATCACCATTGGACAGTATCTTGCCCCCTCTCTCTCGCACTGGCCCATTGATCGCTACGTCACACCAACCGAGTTTGTCATGTTCAAAGAAGAAGGGCTCCAGCGTGGCTTTCGACACGTTGAGAGTGGCCCGTTGGTGCGCTCAAGCTACCACGCTCATGAGCACGTACCGCAGAAATAACTCCCACACACCGACATACCACTCTCGAAAGGGCGCCACAGTAGCGCCCTTTTGTATCCTCTGTTGCTGTAAATAAAATACCGTTTGACAGCCCTGCTATAGCGTGCTATAATCCCGCGGTGTGGGCGCAAAAGCCTTCTCACCTTGGGCGTATAGCTCAGCTGGTTAGAGCGCCATCCTGATAAGATGGAGGTCGGTGGTTCGAGTCCACCTACGCCCACCATAACAAATAAACAACACGAGAGTGTAGACATGCTACACTCTCGATTCTTGTGGGGCGATAGCTCAGTTGGGAGAGCGCCTGCTTTGCACGCAGGAGGTCCGGGGTTCGAATCCCCGTCGCTCCACCACAACATTCTCAGTTTATTATGTCGTCTATCAAAGCCCTGACTCACCCAGAGTCAGGGCTTTTTTGTTTTTTCAATGATATTCTCTTCGTAGTTTGTCCATCTCCATTAAATGCTAGGAAATTCCTGAAGACTTTCTTTACTCTGCACGAGTCGCTGATACTCAAGCTCCCGGAAGTTTCATGCTTGGTGTACCAGTCTTCCAGAAATTTGGTTTGCGATGAATACTCAGCGAGGCACCAAATTCAAGCTTCCGTAAGGACGGCATCTGCGGCTCAAGCTAGCAAGCCTCAGCACGCCTTCCGGAAGCTGGCCTGCGATGAGCACTCAGCGAGTCGAAGAATAGTTCAGGATAAAGTGGATGAAATCGTAGGAGAATTTCATGACAAGTTTCAGTACTCTCTACGAGTCGAAAGATAGATCAGGCAAAAGCTGCTGATGCTGCACTCACGTGGTCAGCAGAGTTTCAGTACTCTCTACGAGTCGAAAGATAGATCAGGATGGCCTGCGCTATTGCTCTCCGACTGCCGAACAGTTTCAGTACTCTCTACGAGTCGAAAGATAGATCAGGGCACCGG